>DATKMS010000403.1:0-8137 GCA_035541735.1 Candidatus Margulisiibacteriota bacterium | reverse complement strand
ACGCAGCATATCTCGCACCCACGAACAGGACGGCGCAGCAGCACGGGACTTGGTCCTAGGAAGATGTGAGGGCTTTCGCGTGCCTGCGAGGGCTTCCAATCGATGAGAGGAACTGCACGCGGGACGTGGCCGTACACAGATCTGCGGAAAGGATGGCCACCTTTCAACGCTTCACAAGTTCCGGGAAGTCGTACTGAATTCTGGAACCCCCGCGACCACTTCGCTTCATTCCTTAGAAGCAAACGGTGGGGTGACCCGCCGGTATCACCCTTGCACACTCAGTGGAGCGTGACGGAGTTGATCACATGGACTTGCGCTTGGTCCTATCAGCCGTCGCCGTTGCGGTCGCTCTAGCCGCCTCCCGAGTTCCGGCCCAGTGCGTCGGCGACTGCCACAACGACAACGCAGTAACCATCGATGAACTCGTGATGATGGTCAACGTTGCGTTGGACAATGCACCAATGAGCATGTGTGATTCTGGCGATGCCAACGACGACGGTAGGATCACGGTTGACGAGATCATCATGGGGGTGAACCACGCAATGCACGGTTGCCCGGTACCGGTATCTCCGGATCTCGAGAAAGCGGCTGGTGCGGCGACGTCCACCTGGCTCACGCTCTGGATCGAGCTGACCCTGCTGCCGGCGTTCGGACCCGACGAGAGTGCGGCGGCGCTTCCCGCCACGGTACTGACTCGTGGCTTGATGCAGTTGCCCGCCTGGAGGTTGCAGCGCGGCGCACTCGGCTCCGATGGAGGCGCCGCAGCCCCTGACCCGTGCCCGGCGGGTGGGACGATGAACGTCTCGTGTCGGGAGAGCGGTGCGAACAGCGTGCTGACGGCGGTGATGGCGAACTGCGGCATACCCGATGAGGAGACCGGTCTGCTGGTCACCTCTACCGGTACCTTCGTCATGACCGTGGCCAGTCGCGGCGTGTGCTCGACCGGCGTCATCCCGGATAACGTCCGCATCACCACGCATTTCACAAACTTCAGCTGTGGAATTACCGATGCCGGAGGTGCGGTGGTGACCACCATGTTCCTGCCCGATCTCACCGAGACCTTCGACCCGCGCGGCTACGGCTGCGCCGGTCCGAATGGCACGTTCTCGCTGAGCGGTTCGTTCACGATCACCATGGCCGATATGGGTGTCGATCTGTCGAGCGTGGCAAGCAACCTCAGTCTACAGGTCGCGTCGAGCGGCACGCCGTGCGTTCTCGAGTCGACGGCGAACGGGGACCTCGAGGTCAGCGACCGCAGCAACGATCGTCATTTCACCGCGTCGTTCGCGGGCAACCGCGTGACGTTCGCCGAAGGCCCGGAAGGCAGCATGCTGGCGACGTTGGACGGCGGTATGCGCCTGAGCTGCGTCGGTGACGTCGTTTTCCAGACCGAGATCCCGCTGCGCCTGCCCAGTGGCGGTTGTGCGACGGATGGGCGTTTGTTGGTGACGCTTGCCGGCGGCACCGGCCGCGTCGAGTTCACCGCGGCAGGCGGCCTCGCGTTCGACTACGACGCGGACGGCACAGCGGATAGGGTGGTTGGCGACTGCCACGACGCCTCGCTGAGCGAGTGCCGCTGATTGGCTGCGTGATTCGGAATGCTGGCGACTTGCAGCTGCACGGCCTCGCGCATCTACTGGTCGTCTACTAGCGCCCAGAGCGCCCCGAATTTCGCGTGGGGCGTGGGCTTCGAGGACGGCAGTGTGAACGAAGGCCACAAGAACTACACGTTCGGCGTTCGCGCAGTGCGCGGCGGCTTGTGATGCCGATCCGTCACGTTCTGCGAAACGGACGGGTCGTAGAGGAACGCATCCGCGCCCTCACCGGACGGCTGCGTTGGATCGAGCTTTCCGTCTGCTGCGAAGTACCACACCGCTGGTTCGACGGTGGCGATCGGCCAGCGATCGTACGATCGCTCGAAGGCTGGAATGGGATAGCCGGGTCTTGCGCCTGCGCCGTTGTCGAAGAGGATGCGGACTTTGGGTTCCGCCTCATAGCGCAACAGCGCCGCGGCAAACGACGGCGCGTCGGCGAAGCGATCGGGTTCCAGGGCGAGGCTGGGCACACCAAACACCTCTTGCCCCACAACGTTGATCGCGAGCTGTGCCGCAACCGAGCGGTGCGGAATTTCTTCCGCGACGTAGAACGATAGAAATTCCGTCCAACGGCTGAAGATCGCGGGATCGAGCGCCCGGTGTGGCTGCCGTTGACGACGGTGAAATGCAGCTTGTCGTCCCGGTGAAGCGATCCAGCATGGTCGGGAAATAGCCCCCGGTCTGCTCGTCCTGCTAGGCGCCGGCAAGGAAGACAGGCACTTTGATCCGATCGACGAATGTCACAGGTGCACGCGGGTCCCCAACCGGCGGGGCGTAGAACTTGTTGTCCTCGGCCTCCTGCAACAAATCCGTGGACTGGCCGCGCAGCTTTTGGTTGTCGATGCAGATCTGATCGCCCTCCTGCATCCGCTTCAGCGACCACGGCTGGCCGAACGGCTGCGCGTCATGCTGCCGGTCCTTGGCGAAGTCGATCGCAAAGCCGTTGTTGAGCATGCCACCGGGGTACAGGATGCCGGCGTAGGTGTCGGAGATCACGGACAGCGGAGCGATCGCGGCCAGATGTGGTGGCTGCGTCTACGCAACAAGGAGCTGACCCATTCCGTCTCCACCCACCTGACAACCCCCTGCCTCGCTTTCCCACGCTACCCCTCAGCGCGCAGGGCTTCCGCCGCCTTCGCGGCGGTCTGGACTTCGCCACTGAATCGCAGGCTCGTCGGTCTGCCCGGCCGTATCGAGTTCGTTATCCTACGGAATGGTCTTTCACCTCCCGTTGCTTCGGACCCACCTTGCGGTGACGCCCTTTCGTTTGGTTACAGGCCGGAGAGCGCATGCCTGACGAGGACTTTCACCTCGCTGACCATGCACGCTCGCAGGCGCACGATTCCCGCCTTCGCGGGAATGACGGTCCAGGGCATCGGCGGACTTGTTCAACAGGCTGCTAGCTGACCAGCGTAGTCCTCGAACTCGTGCACCGGGTTGCGCCGCCACTTGAGATCGTCGATCAGGTACCGGTCTTGCGGCTTCTCGGATGCAGTCTTGGGGATCTCCGGTAGTACTTGCACGTACGACGGGATCTGGTTGCGCTCGAGCTGCGCCGCGCAGGCTCGGAAGAACTCGACGGGATCGAATCTCGCCCCGCTGACGAGGACCACTGCGGCGACGACGTCCTTCTCACCCGGTGCGCCCGACTTGGCGGGGATGCCGTAGACGTACACGTCGTCGACCTCAGGAAACTCGGCGAGCACCTTCTGCACGAAGTCGGGTTGGATGAACTCGCCGTTGTGGCGGATCTCGGTGCCCTTGCGGTAGTCGAAGAACAACCAGCCGTCGGCGTCACGGTGGCACATGTCGCCGCTGCGCAGCCAGCCGCCGCGGGTCTTGGCTGCCGACGCCTCCGGATTCTTCAGATACTCGACTTTGGTCTCCGCTCCGGCGACGCGCGAGATCAGCTCTCCGGTGACCCCGGGTGGGCATTCGTTGTCGTCCTCGTCGACGATCTTGATTTCCATCACGCCGGGAATCGGCCTTCCAAAACTGCCGATCGGTCCCTGGCCAATGGGCTTGAAGGCGAAGCCACCCTCGACGGCGCCGTACCATTCGAGGATGCGCGTGTTGAAACGCTTCTCGAAGTCTTCCCAGATGGCGCGCGGCGTTCCGGCGCTGAGGACGAAGCGCACGGGGTTGTCGCCGTCATCCGGACGGCGCGGCTCCGCATAGATGGCGGCCATCATGCCGCCGAGGAGCGAGAACGTCGTGCAGCCGTAGCGCCGGCAAATGTCCCAGATCTTCGACTTGGTGAAGCGTGGGCTGAAGACCGCGGGCACGTCGTTGTAGAGGCCGGCGAGGAAGGTCACCACCTGCGCGTTGCCGTGCGTCAGCGAGAGGCCCGTGTACAAGCGGTCGTCCTGCGTGTAGCCGAACACGCCACCCACCATCCCCGCCGTGCCGGTCCAGCGGCCGGTCTCGGCCACGACACCCTTCGGGTCGCCGGTGGTTCCCGAGGTGTAGATGACCTGGATCGGCTGGCTCACGTCGGTCACGCGCTGCTCGGGCTCGTTGCGAAGCGGTTCCGCGAGCACCTCCTGATACGAGCGTACGAGCGCGCCGGTAGCCGGCGGGCCGCCCGGACGCTGGCTTGCCAGAATGACGCGCAGGCTGCCTAGCTGCGGCCGCAGGGCTTCAACTGCCGGCAGGAGATCGGTGGTGGTGACAATGGCTTTGCACTCGGCATGCTGCAACTGGTAGCGCAGCTTGTCACCCTTCTGCCGCGGATCGATGGGCACAAACACACAGCCGGCGATGGAACCCCCGAGGATCGCGTAGAGGAACTCGGAGTGATTGCGCATGAAGATGGCGAAGGTGTCGCGCGGCTGCATCCCGTTCCGCACCAGCTCGTGTGCCACCTTGGCGCTGTTTTCCCAGAGGCTGCGGTAGGTAATTGCCTCATCCGCGTTGCCGGTGCTCCAGCCTTCAAAGGTGAAGATCACCTTGTCGGGCGACTCTTTGGCTTTGAGCTGAATGAAGTGGCCTGGGATGCGCGGGTTCAGTTCCACGAGATCACTTCCGTTCGCTGCCTGGCACCGGCGTGCCGCCGTCGGGATGCGCTTCGACGAGATTGCGCAGGTAGCGGAACCCGAACAGCGCCAGGAAGTCGATGACACTGCCGCTGATCTTGATCGTGCCTAGCATCTGCTGCAGCTCGCCGGCGCTCAGGTAGGTCTTCGCCTGCCAGACGCCCATCTTGCCGGTGAGCACCAGCTCGCCGTTCTCGGTGCCGACCTCGTCGATGGTCATGTTGAAGTTGCCTGCTCGACTCTTGATGCGCATGGCAGTCCTCTCCCTCAATCGGCTTTGCACAAGACCCCGGTGCACCCGAGGTTCCTTCCTCTCCCCACGGGAGAGGCGACGGTGAGGGGATGAAATACTCCGCCACCAATGGCTGTGAATGCCGGTTGAGAACACCGGCGTACTGACAACAAGGTCGAAGCCATTATTTCACCCCCTCACCTGACCTCTCCCGGAGGGAGAGGAACCCTTCGCAGACATTCTTGCGGCATGCTCGCTCAGCCGTAGCGGTAGCTCACGCCGAATCCTCCGGCAGGATACTTCCATGAAATGTTGGCGTACGGGCAGATCACGCGGCAGGTCCCGCACTCGATGCAGCTGTCCCAGTAGATTGTCGTGCGCCCATCGGCCTCGGCATGGTAGTTGTCGACCGGGCAGGTCACGGTACACGGCTTGGCGTCGCACGTGGCACACACCTGCTGATCGATGATCTTCAGATGCGGATCGGCCTCGTTGACGCGGATGAGATCCAACGCCAGCTTGTCATCGCGGCTCAGGATCTTGGCCGGACCGAGGTAATCGGCAACGTTGACGGCCATGGTGCCTTCCTTCATAGCATCGCGCGGCCCACGTCGGCCATGTCCTTCGCAAAGGAGTAGACGCCAACGTCCGCGAGGAAGTGATCGAGCACGTCGAGCTCGAGCTGACGCTTCGGAATCTGGAAGTCCGTGTCGGCGCCCTTCACCGTCATCAGCAGCTTGGCCATGCGCGCCAGCTCGTACGGGTACTTCGAGAAGAGCTGCGGGTGCGTCTCGGCCATCCGCGTCAGGCGCTGGTAGCGCGCCATGTCCTGCCACGCGAAGCTGCGGCGCAGGGCCTCTTCATAAGAGCCAAGGGCGGCCGCGGAGAAGTCGCCACGCTTGTGCGCCTCGATGATCGCGCGCGCCGCCAAGATGCCCGATGCCATCGCCATGTTGGTGCCTTCGTGGAAGATCGGGTTGGCATTGATCAACCCGGCGGCGCCGCCGATGACGAGCATGCCATCGGTGACCAGGCGCGGCAGATCCGCAGGTCCAAGCTCGGGAATGAGGTGCGCGCTGTACTCCTCCGGCGTCGTGCCGCGCAGCAGGCGGCGCACGCTGGGGTGCTGCTTGAAGTGATTCAACAAATCGTGCGGTTGCTCCTTCAGATCGCGCAGCGCGTGCAGCGGGCAGCCGTAGCCGACGGAGAGGGTATCGGTGTTGGTATAGATGAAAGCCGCACCCATGAGCCCTTTCACGGCGCCGCCGCCGAGGTACTCGATGGCGGCACCCTCGTTGCCTTCGAGATTGAAGCGATCCTCGATGATTTCGCGGGGCAGCGAGACCACCTCCTTGACGCCAAGAATGACGCTCAGCGGCAGCTCCTTGCGCAACCCGGCTTGCTTGGCGAGCAGCGAGTTCGCCCCGTCGGCCGCGATCACCACATTGGCACGCACCTCGCCGCCTTCACGGCGCGCGCGGACACCAACGATGCGCTCACCCTCACGGCACACCTCGTCGACGACGGTCGCCGTCACCAGCAGCGCCCCGGCCTCCTCAGCCTTCCCCGCCAGCCAGCGGTCGAAGCGCGCGCGCAACCCCGTGAAGGAGTGGTTGTAGTAGGGCGGCTCGAAATCCAGGAAGCGAAAGCCGATGGCAATCTCGTTGCTCTCGGACAAGAGGCAGAAGCGTTTTTCGATGACGTGGCGCTCGACACAGCCGGCGGTCACGAAGTCGGGGAAGAACTGCTCGAGGATGGGCGTGTACAGGACGCCGCCGAACATGGCCTTCGAGCCGGGTGCATCGCCGCGTTCGAACATGACGACGCTGAGCCCGGCCTTTGCCAGGCAGTAGGCCGCCATGCTGGCGCCGGGGCCGGCGCCGACGATCGCCACGTCGAAGCGCTCACTCATAGCGGCCGTATCTCGTACCTCGTGAAGCGTGAAGCGGAAGAGTCTTCTCTGACGAGATACGCTTCACGAGAATACGCTTCACGTGCTTTCAGATCGAAAGAATATGCACCGACAGCGCCGCTGCCTCGTTGCGCACCATGCCGCCACCGTTTTCCGTGAGCCCGACCTTGGCGTTCTTCACCTGGCGTTCGCCCGCCTCGCCACGTAGCTGCCAGAAGATTTCACAGATCTGCGCAATGCCGGTCGCGCCGACGGGATGGCCTTTGGCGAGCAAGCCGCCGCTGGTGTTCACCGGCAGGCGCCCGGTCAACTCGGTGACGCCGTCGTCGACCAGCTTCCCGCCGTCGCCCGGCTTGCAGAAACCGAGCTCTTCGTAGATGACCAGCTCCGCCGGCGCCGACGCATCGTGCACCTCGGCGACGTTGATGTCTTCGGGACCGATCCCCGCGACGTCATACGCCCGCCGCGCCACGCGTGTCGTGATGTCGGGAACGCCGGGCTCTGGATCCTTGCCCGATCCCAGGGCCGAGGCGCGGACGGACACTGGCTTCGTGGTGAACCGGGCGGCGCGATCCTTCGTGGTCAAGACGACCGCGGCGGCGCCATCACCAATCGGCGAGCACATGAGACGGGTGAGCGGCGCGGCGACCACCGGCGATTCCAGCACCTCCTCGATCGAGCAGCGCTCGCGGTACTGGGCATGCGGGTTGAGGCTGCCGTTGAAGTGGTTCTTGACGGCGATCTTGGCGTACTGCTCCTTCGTCGTCCCGTAGCGTTCCATGTGCGCCCGCGCGAAGGCGGCGTAGAAGTCCATGAACATGCTGCGCGACTTGCCCGGCTCACTCCCCTGCCCCTCACGTGTCTTGGTCGCCTGCGCCGCCTTCATCTGCGCGACGATCTGCTGCATTAGCTCGACGTCGACCGCACTGCCGATCGCTTGAAACGACCGGGTTTTGTCCTGGTGGTAGAGCTTCTCCATGCCGAGCGCGAGCACGGTGTCGTACATGCCGGACGCCACATACAACCACGCCACGTGGAAGGCGGTGGCGGAGCTGGCGCAGGCGTTCTCGGTATTGACGACCGGAATGCCGCCGATGCCCATCTCGCGCAGCACCACCTGTCCCCTGATGCACTCCTGGCCGGTGATCAGCCCAGCCATGGCGTTGCCCACCACGGCGGCCTCGATCGCACCCGCCTCGACGCCCGCTACCTGCAGCGCACCTTCGACGGCCTCGCGGCCGAGATCCTTCATGCTGCGATCCAGATACTTGCCGAAGCGGGTCATACCCGCGCCAACGATCGCGACGTCTCTCATGGGGGTCCTCCGTGGATCGACTCGACTTGTGGCTGTACTGACACGACC
>DATKMS010000402.1:0-3148 GCA_035541735.1 Candidatus Margulisiibacteriota bacterium | reverse complement strand
CTGGATCATCGCGCGTCGCCATTGGATCACGGGCAGCCTTGCCCTGACGACCCAGGTTGCATTCTTGGTCTTCGTTCGCAGCTACACGGCCTCGCCGCTCCCGACACCACCGTCTCTTCCCGATCCGCTGCCGCAAGCATCCCCACCCGCGGGCATGGCGATCTACGCCCTCCCAACTGGGGTGAATCATCGCACAGCCGCCTTCATACATCCAAAACGTGAACCAGGAGACTGCGTTCGCCTTCGATTTCAAGGCATCGAGGTCGACATGTGGCAGCACCCATTCGCGGTACGGGTTGTTCGGTACAGCGCGATGCACCTGCACAGCGAACCCGTTGATCGCGACCATCCGCCACATGGCCAGAGCATCGCCTCGCCAGCCCGGTGGATGACGACGTGAGTCGAAGGTAAAATGGGTTGTTGTCTCGTCGAATCGCATCTTGTCGAAGGACCACTTGGCGTCACGCAGGGAGCGGCGCTGGTCCTGCATCCAGACTCGAGCCTTATCGACGGCCGGTCCCTCCCCTTTGGCAATCCACGCCGCAAACCCGTCCGTGTCGCGTCGGGCCTTATCCCAGAACCCCCCGTGCTTTCTCGTCCAGTCCATAAGGAGCCGCTGGGCGGCGGCGTGCTCGGGACGCCGCCGAAGCCATTGGGGTCGGAGCCTTCGAACCTCGGCAAGGAATTCGAGCGACTCGAGATAGGCGTCCGGCATCAAGCGGTGCCACGACGATTCCGTCATGGCGCGAACCAATCGAGCGCGTAGCGCCTGGTCAGTTGTTCGGAGTGCCTCGTACACGACGCTCGGAGCAACATCGATTCGGGCGTTGTGCGCCTTAGCAACCCGGCTTAGGTGCACCGCCGCGCCCGCATCCGCAATGTAGCGCCACAGGTTGGTATCGAGGAGGATCGACCGTCGCTTCATACGCAGACTAATTCCGGCTTAGAGGTCGTTCGACGAGGTGATCCTAACCCAACTTCCACAGTTCGAGGGATCGGTTTTCGGTAAATCAAGCACTTAGGGTCGCTGGTTTCCACTACACTTCGAGCATCTTGGGGACCGCCAGCCGATCTGGGAGTTTGAGTCCGAGGTGCTGCAGCAGGATGGCCTGCTCGCGCTCAGGTCGGACTACGCAACGGATACGCAACTCACGCTGGCTGTCGTTGGCAAGCGGGAGGACGATGTCCGCGGACTGAATGCGCGCGAGCTCGGTGAGGATGGTGCGTGGAGAGTCGCCCAGGCCGGCTTGCGATTGCCACTTCTGCAGGGTCTTCCACAGCACGTAGGCCAAGAAGCAGATCAGGATGTGCGCCTTGATGCGATCGGCCTTGTGGTGCCAGATCGGCCGCAAGCCCAGATCGGACTTGTGCACGCGGAAGGCGGTCTCGGCTTCGGTGAGCTGGATGTAGGTTCGCCACAGCTCTTCATCGCTCCAGTCTGTGACATTGGTGCGCAGGATGTAGACTCCCTCGCTGAGCGCTGCCCAGTCTTGCCACTGCTCGAGCTTGCTCCAGCGGAGCTGCACACCGGCGGGACACGCATCGGCGCTCAGCGTGATCGCATAGGCCGCCGCCGCCCGATGGTTGCGTTCCAGCAGCCGCCCGATCTGGCGTTCCAGGGAGCCGCGATCGAGGGGGCGTTTGGCTTTGTCGATGCGGCGCCCGAGCGAAGACAGCCCTTTCTCGATGCGCGCACAGAACCGTTCGTGGATTGCCTTCTCCTTTTCGATCCGCGCCGCCGACCGACACAGCAGAAAGCTCTCGTGCCCATCGGGGCCGCGGCAAATCTTGACCTGCACGTCCTCGCGGATCTCTCGCCACTCGCTCTTGTCAGCAATCTCCCTGGCCCAGCGCCGCAGCTCGCTGCGGGGGGTGCCGATCACGTACCGCCGGTCCCCCTGCTGCAGCCAGGCGATGTTCTCGGCGCTGACCATGCCGCGATCCATCACCCACACCCGCTGCGCTTTGCCGTAGCGGCGCTCCATCGTCTCGACGATCTCTTCCACCGTCTCGACGTCGGCGATGTTGCCGGCGAAGATCTCATAGCCCAACGGCATCCCCTCGCGCGTGACCACCAGGGCCACGTTCACTTGCACGCAATCGGGCCGGTGATCACGACTGTAGCCGCGTTGGCAGATCGCGGGACTCCCGATGCCCTCGAAGTATGTGCTCGTCACATCGTAGAGCAACAGGTCGTACTCGATCTGGAAGAGTTCGCCCAGGCGTTTGACCAGATGCTTCTCCAACGCCTCTTTGTGCGGCAGCACCCGGTCCAACGTCCGATACAGCCGCTCGTCGTAAATGTGCTCCACCCTCACGCCCAGCAAATCCTCCAGTGCCGTGCTGCGATACCAGTCCTCGGCCACATGCAGTTCGCTCGACGGCTCACACAGGCGGCCGATCACCAAGATGGCCAACACGTCTGCCCAGGGCACGGCTTCGCGGCCAACGGGCATCTGCGCGGTACAGAGCTGATCAAACTGCAGCGCCTGCCACAGCTGCCACCCCAGCCACACGGCTCCAAAGCTGCGCGCGCGTTCCAGCCGCACGCGATCGAGCCGGACCGGCGTCGGTTCGACCGCTGGACTCGCGGAAGAAAACAAGTCGCCTTGTCGCTCCTCTCCCACGCCCCCGGTGATCGCCCGCGCCAATGCGGTGGCGCGGGCACGTCCCTCCGCATCCAGTTCACCCAGATGCGCCACGATCTCTTGGATGACCTTGCGCCCGTGGCGCACGGAGCGCACGAGCTGCCAGTAAACGTGCTCCTTACCATCCTTGTGTCGCCGCGCTGCCCGCAGGTACACCGCCCGCCACCACCACTCCTCCACCCATTGTGATGCGGCTCGGTACTGCTGCGCAACCTACTTGGTCGCCACTACATGCGCTGTTTGCACCACGCCTGAACCGTGCCGCCATGCACGCCCCAATTCCGACCGGTGATCCTCGGCGCTCAGCGGTGCTCGCTACCGCAAAACTTTTGCGGCGCTCGCCGAACTGTGGAAGTTGGGCTAGGGTCGACGGTAGCGCTCGCAGAGAAAGCCCGCACAGTTCGCCAGCTGCGATAGCAACACCAACGCCGCACTGATCGGCATCGGCGGCCAGCGTTGCGCGACAAATGGCGCCGCCAACAACCGCCTATAGAATGGCA
>DATKMS010000401.1:0-4000 GCA_035541735.1 Candidatus Margulisiibacteriota bacterium | reverse complement strand
TCTTGCGGTCCGCGACGTGGCAGGAAGGCTCGACAAGATCATGGCGACGAGGAAGCGGCACAGTCCCGAGCAGGTTGTGCGCAAGTTGATGGCGGCCGATCGGCTGCTGGCTGAGGGCAAGGATACCGCGGCGGTGTGCCGCGAGCTGAGTGTCTCTGAAGCGAGCTATCACCGGTGGCGTAATCAGTTCGGCGGGTTGACGGCCGAGGAGGCTAAGCGGCTCAAAGAGCTTGAGCGTGAGAATGCCACGCTGAAGCGGTTGTTGGCTGATGCAGAGTTGGAGAAGGCCGCGCTCAAGGAGATCGCGAAGGGAAACTTCTAGGCCTGGAACGCCGGCGGACAGTCGTTCGTCACCTTCAGCGCGTGCTGGGGGTTAGCGAACGGTTCGCCTGCCGCGTGACCGGGCAACACCGCTCCACCCAACGACACGAGCGTGTCGCGGCCACCGCGGCCGATCCTGATGTGGCGTTGCGGGCCTGGCTTCGAGCCTACGCCAAGGACCGCCCCCGTCGTGGGTTTCGGCCTGCCTATCACGACGCCCGCGCCGAAGGCTGGGCAGTCAATCACAAGAAAATCCAACGCCTTTGGCGCGAAGAAGGGCTGCGGGTGCCGCAGCGGCGACGCCGTAAACGCCACGGCACCACCACCGCGCCGCCAGCAGTCGTCGCTGATGCGCCGAACCGGGTGTGGGCGGTGGACTTCCAATTCGACGTAACCACCGACGGGAGGGCGATCAAGATCGTTTCGATCGTCGATGAGCACACCCGTGAATGCCTGGGTGGAATGGTCGAGCGCAACACTACCGGCGAGCATCTGATCGCCGAGCTCGACCGGCTGGCTGTCGAACGTGGCACCTATCCCGTGGTGCTGCGGTGTGACAACGGCCCCGAATTAGCCTGTACCGCAATAGCCGACTGGGCCCACGGCCAGATCAGGCTGCACTTCATCCCACCTGGTGAGCCGTGGCGCAACGGCTACGTCGAATCGTTCAACTCCCGCATCCGCGGCGAATGCCTCAACATCAACAGCTTCTGGTCACTGGCACAAGCCCGCGTGGTCATCAGCGACTGGAAACAGGACTACAACCACGACCGCCGCCACTCGTCCCTGGGGTACCTCGCGCCGGCGCGTTACGCCGCCATCTGTACCCACCGATGAACGACTTTCGATTGCCGTGGACCAGTTTACGGGTCCGACTCCTGGCGAGTTTGCGGACGACACCTCGTCATGTGAGTCGCTTGGTCGTAGACGGTGATCTTGACGCATGGTTCGACTGCCCAAGGAATACGGATTTATAGAGCTGGGCTGTAGAGCCTTGCGCGGTAACTCTCATAGGTACGTGTGCCAGCCAGTTGCCACATCATCCTGGCAGCCGACGGGACACCGGCAAGGAAGCGGTGCTTGTCTTCGTCGGACACCCCTTCGAGCATGTAACCCGCGAAGACCAGTCCCAACTTCGGGTGAGTGCGCAGAATCGACGCACCACGCGCGGTTGCCTTCTTCCATTCGGACTGGGTGATGTACTCCTCGATCAACGGAACGACGTCGCGTTCCTCGTCGGCAAGGTGCGCGTCGACAAGTCCGATCAGTTCGTCGACTGCGGTTCGCGCCCGATCGGCCGCCGACGGTGCACCCGTTTTCGCCCATACCAAGCCGGCTGTTTTTGCCGTCTCGATGCCTGCCGCGACGGCGCGGTGTTCGTCCTCCATGCGGCAGATAGCGTTGTCAAACGACGGCACTCGGGCATGCAGCTTCGGCCAGATCAGGTCGTCTTCGGCTGCATGATGGTGATGCAGCACGGCAACGATGAAGCTCAGATGCGCGTTGACAACCGCAGCGCGTTTCGCATCCCCGGCACGGACGCTATTGATCAGTCCCGGAACACCGTGCAAATCTTTACGAAAGACGCGATGCACCATCGCCATTTCGAACGCGGCGGTCGAGGTCATCACATACTCCTCCGCTGAGGCTCGGCAACGCGTGCAGATCTCGGGGAACGAATGGTGCGGCTGGACACAGGATCCGGAGGTTGAGACGCCGTGGCAGTTTCGGCGGCGCTGAACGCCGATTCGACGATCGCAACGAGATCCCCGTCGTCTGTCTGTGCCCAGGCTTCCAATGCAGCTACGAACACGGCAACGGCGACCCTCGCGTGGACGGCCGGCACAAAATCTCCTTGGGCTTGACCGTTGCGTCGCGCGAGGGAACGCGCGAACAGATCGCGAGTCTCGTCCATTGCGATCAATTGGAGGGCTCGCAGCTGGGGTGTACTCATCATGAGACGAACACGCGTGAGAATCCTTTGGCGGTCCGTCGGCAGGATCGCCGCCATACTGGTGGACAACGCGGCGCCTATTGCCGCCAATGGTGACTCGTGCGGTGGTCGGTCGATTATGAGTTCCTCGATCATCGGGTCGTACTCACGTGTCTGGACGACGTTTTCCTTACGGGGGAAATAGCGGAAGAACGTCATGTGCGACACGCCCGCGGCCGCGGCGATGTCTTCGACTGTTGTGTTGTCGTATCCATTTTCGGCGAACAGGCGTAGCGCGTGTTCCTGGATCGACCTGCGGGTGGCCGCTTTCTTACGGCTGCGCCAGTCGTCGTTCGTCACCGCGCCGACACCGCATTCACGGCACTCGAACGTCCCAAAGCGGTATCGAGCCATACCTCGAGCAGACGGGGGTCGCGCCCGCGCCAGGCGAGATGGCCATCTGGCCGCACCAGAAGGGCATCGTCATCGCCGGGTAGGACCGCAACGTCACCGAGTCGAGCTTTCGCGACCGCACCCAGCGCATCTCGGCCAAGCAGGGCCCAACCGGGCCCAAGCAAGGTGAACAACCGCACCACATTCCCGTTCTCACGGGTAAATTCGGCGTCCGGCACCCTGTCACCCGGACGAAGTCCTGATGAGCGCATACCGCATGCGCGCAGTCGACGCGTGCTACCGAGCGGCCCCTTGCGATAGGTCACGGACAACTGCGAGGCCTTGTCCGCGATATGCCGCTGCACCCATCGCCGGCTCAGCATCGGCACCATGGCGTGATCACGAATCAGCCGCTTCATGAGCCCGGTGCCCGCCAGGATGTCGGTGACGTCGGCAGTGTTGGACAGCACTTCCGCCGCGATCGGACGCCGCTCGGCCTCGTAGCTATCGAGCAAGTTTTCGTGTGCGCGTCCGCTCATGACGAGTGTGAGTTTCCATGCGAGGTTCTCGGCGTCACCGATTCCGGTGTTCAATCCCTGCGCGCCCACGGGACTGTGGGTGTGTGCGGCGTCCCCGACCAGTAGCAGTCTGCCGCGCCGGTAGCTGTCGGCCAGCCGGCGGTGTATCCGAAACGACGACGCCCACACAACGGATCGGACGACACCCCCGGCGTGCTGCGCCAAGCCGGCCGCGAGCTCGTCGAGGATCTCCTGTGGCGTCAGGTCGGCGTGATCGCCTCCGGCCGCCGGAGCCATCAGCCGCCACACGTCGTCGCCCGGCAAAGGAAAGGCCCCCAGCAGACCTGTCGGACCGGCGAAGAACACCACAGCGTCTCGTGGGCTGTCGAGGTCGGCACAAACATCGGCGATGAGGAGCCGTTCGACCCGCGGTACACCCGGGAAATCGATGCCGGCGGCTTTGCGCACCACACTATGTGCGCCATCGGCGCCGATCACCCAATCGGCGTGTATGACCGTCCCGTCGGCGAGTCGCACCGAGGCGCGCTCACCGGTGTCGTCGACACTTACAACACGCTGGTTCCACTCCACGGTTCCACCAGCAGCGGTGAGGCGGTTCCGCAGCGACGCTTCGATGTCCGCCTGCGAGATGATCAACGGATAGGCGGGCCCTGACCGACTGGCGTTGACCCACGACAGCTCCGCCAGGTTCCGACCGTTGATCCGAAATATCGAGCGCGACAAGGGCACAGCGCTCTCCCTTAGGTTTCCGATGACACCGATTCGATCGAGAACCTCAATGCCGCGCGGCTGCAAACCCAACGCTCGTGACGTG
>DATKMS010000400.1:0-12357 GCA_035541735.1 Candidatus Margulisiibacteriota bacterium | reverse complement strand
GGCGCTGGCGCTCAGTGTTTCGTGGTTCCGGTTACGCGGCGATCTGCGCCTTGCGATACATCGCCACGACCGCGGCGCCGCCGAGGCCGAGGTTGTGCTGCAACGCGACCTTGGCGTCCTTCACTTGCCGCTTGTCGGCCTTGCCGCGCAGCTGCCAGGTGAGTTCCGAGCATTGCGCCAGGCCGGTGGCGCCGAGCGGGTGTCCCTTCGAGATGAGACCGCCCGACGGATTGATCACCACCTTGCCGCCGTAGGTGTTCGCCCCGGAGTCGACGAACTCACCCGCCTTGCCTTCCGGGCACAGACCGAGCGCTTCGTAGGTGATCAACTCGTTGCAGCTGAAGCAGTCGTGCAACTCCACGACATCGACGTTCTCGGGACCGAGCCCGCTCTGCTCGTAGACCTTGTGCGCGGCCTTGCGGGCCATGTCGTAGCCGATCAGCTTGATGCAGCTCTTCTCGTCGAACGTGCTGGGCAAGTCAGTGGCCATTGCCATGCTGAGGATCTCGATCGCCTGGGTCTGCAAGCGGTGCCGCTTGACGAAGTCCTCCGACGCTACGATGGCTGCGCCCGCACCGTCCGACGTCGGGCAGCACTGCAGCTTGGTCAGCGGCTCATAGACCATCGGCGCGTTCTTGATCTCATCGAGCGAGTACTCGGTCTGGAACTGCGAGTACGGGTTGTTCACCGAATGTTTGTGGTTCTTCCAGCCGATCTTGGCGAAGTGTTCCGCTGTCGTGCCGTAGCGCTCCATGTGTTCGCGGCCGGCGTTGCCGAAGAACTGCGGCGCCGGCGGTGCCGCAGCAAAGCCACGCAGCGACACCATGAGCTCGAACTGCTTGTCCATCGGGTTGGTGCGGTCCTGGAACTTCACGCCCAGCGAGCCCTTCTCCATCTTCTCGAAGCCGAGCGCCATGGCGCAGTCGGCGATGCCGGCCTCGACGAACTGCTTCGCCATGAACAGCGCCGTGGAGCCGGTGGCGCAGTTGTTGTTCACGTTGTAGATCGGCACGCCGGTGAGGCCGAGCTGGTATACGGCGCGCTGCCCGCACGTCGAGTCGCCATAGCAGTACCCTACGGCTACCTGCTCGATCTGATCGTACGGGATACCGGCATCGGCCAATGCCTTGTCGCCCGCTTCCTTCGCCATGTCCGGATAGTCCCAGTTGCGTGCGCCGGGCTTCTCGAACTTGGTCATGCCGACGCCGACGACAAACACTTTCTTGTTCATGGTGAGTCTCCTTCAGGATTGAGATTGGGAGTAACCGCCGCACCATGCCCGACGACAGGGTGTGGTGCAAGGGATCTACTCTGGTAGTCCTGCCGTTACGGTCGGGCTGCCGCCGTCCCACGCTCAAACGTGCCGGCGGCCGCGCGCCGCGCGCTCTTGCAGGGCCGGTGTCCCGAAGAGCTTCACGGCGTGCTCCAGGATGCCGCGCAGGCGGTGCTGCATGTCGGGCCGATCCACCAGGGCCTTGGCAGCGTCCCCGAGTTGCACCAGGTGCGCGTGCAGATGGTCTTCCTCCGCTTCCTCGAGATCCACCGTCGCCTCCAGGGCTTCCTGCAGTTGGGTGATCTTGGCTTGCTCGCCTTCATAGCGGACGACCACCGCTTGCAACCTGCCCACGTGTTCGACGACGGCTGGATCGGCGGCCACATGGCCGCTGCTGCCGGCGGCGCGGCTGAGGAGATCGGCGTGATGCACTTCCTCACGGCTCATGCTCGCCCACAGATCGCTGACGTCGGCTGCGTCGTGGAACTGCGACGCGAACCGTTCATAGATCACCGCGATCCGCGACTCTATATCGGCCATCTCTTCAAGCACGTGCTGCGCGTCCATCGCCGCTTTCCTACCACGATGACCGCTGGCGTGTCACGAGAGGCGTTCTGCTTGCGGCGTGAGGATGACCACCGGAATGTCGCGAGTCGTACGCGCTTGGTAGTCGGCGTAGCTGGGGTACATCGCTACCAGCAGGGGCCACAGGCCAGCCTTCTGCGCATCCGTGGCGCGCTGCGCCGTGGCGGAAATCTTCCGACTGCCCACCTCCAGTTCGACGCGCGGGTTGGCTTCCAGGTTCTTGAACCACAGCGGATGGTGCGACATGCCGCCCTTGGAGGCGACGACGACGTAGTTGTCACCGTCGGTCAGATACAGCAGCGGGGCGGTCTGCGGCTGGCCGGACTTTCTGCCGATCGTCGTCAGCAACAGCACTGGTGCACCGCCCGGGAAGCGGCCCGCGATCCGGCCATCGCTGACGCGGTAGACCCAGGTGTTCAGCCGCGACCAGAGCTTGATCACGGCGCTGCCGATCTGTTCTTCGCGCCGCGTGAATGGTCGCGGCGCCTTGGCCGCCATGCTCAACCTCCCCCGGTGCGCCGTGCGGTCAGATACGCATCGATCACCGACCACGTGGCGACCACCAGAAACGGCAGCGAGGCGAGCAGCACCGTCCGCAAACCCGCCGCCGGGTCATTCAGATCGATGTTGACGTCGAGCGGCGCGAACGGTCCGAACGCGCTGGCGACGCCCGCAACAAAGAATAACAACGCCTTCAAGCGCTGCCGGTTGTAGAGTTGGCCCACGCCTGGGAACAGACCCGAGAGCACGGCTGCCAGGATCGGGCTGCGCGGCTTCGCGGCGCCAGCGGCTTGAGCGTCGTCCGACATCGGCACAGTCTTTTAGCAGGCTCTGGGTCTGGTCGATAGTCGACCTCCACCGCTCATCCTCCGGCACATGCCGACATTGCCCCTGCGGTGACGCTTCAGTACACTTTCGCTGCGATATGCCCCTAGCATTCTCTCCGGATACGCACGCCCGGGCAGGCTCGTAATCATTCGCCAAGGATTGTTCTGCTATGTGGATCGTCCGACTTGCACTGCGCCGACCTCTGTCGGTCGCTGTGATGGCCCTGCTGATGATGGTGCTCGGTGTGCTTTCCTTCGGGCTGATGAACGTCGACATCTTCCCGGCGATCGATCTGCCGGTGGTGCTGGTGGTGTGGAACTATCCGGGCTTGTCGTCGACGGACATGGAACGCCGCGTCGTGCTGCTGAGCGAACGCGCCTTCTCGACCACCGTGAACGGCATCGAACACATGGAATCGGAGTCGTTCTCCGGCATCGGCATGATCAAGGTGTACTTCCATCCCGGTGCGACGGTGGCCGGTGCCATCGCGCAGATGAGTGCGGTCGCCGAGACTGTCCTGCGCATCATGCCGCCGGGCATCCAGGCGCCCAACATCATCGACTACAACGCGGCCAACGTCCCGGTCGCGCAACTCGACATCGCCAGTGAAACGCTGCCGGAGCAGGAACTGTTCGACTACGGTCTCAACTTCATCCGCGTCAAGCTGTTCACCATCGAAGGGCTGTCGTCGCCGGCGCCGCTGGGCGGCATGAGCCGCGCGGTGATGGTCAACCTCCATCCGACCGATCTCTACGCCAATGCCCTGTCGCCGCAGGACATCAGCAACGCGCTCGCGGCCAGCAACATCATCATCCCCGCCGGGACGGTGAAGATCGGTGACCGCGAGTACAACGTCTCACTCAACGGCAGCCCGTCGCGCGCCGAGGACTTCAATCACTTGCCCGTCAAGGTCAGCAACGGCACGCCCGTGCTGCTCGGTGATGTGGCGCCGGTGACCAACACGCATCAGGTGCAAACCAACGTCGTGCGCGTGAACGGCAAACGCGCCGCCTACCTGCTGGTCATCAAGCACGCCGCTGCCTCCACCCTGGCGGTCGTCGACCGTGTCAAGGCGATGATTCCGGACATCCTGGCGACGGCGCCGAAGGGCTTGGGCCTCTCGCTGTCGTTCGACCAATCGAAGTTCGTGCGCGCGGCCTTGTGGGACGTTGTGCAGGAAGCAGTGACCGCCGCCGTGCTCGTGGCGCTCATGGTGCTCGTCTTTCTGGGATCGGCGCGCAGCATGCTGATCGTCATTGTGTCGATCCCGCTCTCGATCCTGACGGCGTTCATCGCGTTGAAGCTCTCGGGTCAGACGGTGAACACCATGACGCTGGGCGGGCTCGCACTGGCGGTGGGCATGCTCGTCGACGATGCCACTGTCGAGATCGAGAACATCCATCGCAATCACGCCATGCACAAGCCGCTGCTGGTGGCCATTCTCGACGGCGCGGCGCAGATCGCCATGCCCACGTTCGTCGGCACGCTGGCAATCTGCATCGTGTTCTTCCCCGTGGTCCTGCTGTCCGGTGTGGCAAAGTTTCTGTTCACGCCGCTGGCGCTCGCGGTGGTGTACGCGATGCTCACCTCGTACCTGCTCTCGCGCACCCTGGTCACCACCATGGCGCGCTATCTGCTGCCGGAGACGCATGCGGAGCACGCCGGCAGCGGCGCCTGGGGGCGCTTCATCGGACGATTCGACGCCGGCTTCGATCGCGTGCGCGAGGTGTATCGGGCGGCGCTCGGCACGTTCATCGCGCGCCGCGGCCTTTCGCTGGCCTGTGCCGGTGTGGCGGTTGCTGCGTCGTGCGGTTTGATACTGGTCGTCGGCCAGGACTTTTTCCCGGCCATCGACGCCGGCATGATGAAGCTGCACGTGCGGGCGCCGACCGGGACACGCATCGAGAAGACCGAGCGCATCGTCGACGAGGTGGAGGACACGATTCGCGGCGTGATCCCGGCGAATGAACTGGCCGGGATCAGCGACAACATCGGCACGCCGATTTCCTACAACCTGGCGTTCTACCAGACCGACAGCATCGGCCCGCAGGACGCCGATGTCTTGGTACAGCTGGAACCCACGCACGCATCGACCGCGATGTACCAGGACAAGATTCGCCGTGCGCTCAGCCGCAAGTTCCCGGATACCGACATCTACTTTCAGGCGGCCGACATTGTCAGCCAGGTGCTCAACTTCGGCTTGCCGGCGGCGATCGACGCGCAGATCTCCGGCGGCAACGACCTGCAAATGCAATACGACATCGCCACCCGCTTGAAGGCCGAGATGCAGCGCATCCCCGGTCTCACCGATCTGCGCATTGCCGAACCCCTCGACTACCCGACGCTCAGGGTCAACGTCGATCGTGCAAAGGCGCTGGAGCTCGGGATCACGCAGTCGCAGGTCGCCTCCAGCTTGCTGACATCGCTGAGCACGAGTTTTCTGCTCCAGCCGAATCAGTGGCTCGACCCGGCCAACGGGGTGAACTACAGCGTGTTGCTGCAGACGCCGCAGCATCTGGTGGACTCGATCCAGGCGCTCGCCGAGACTCCATTGAGCGGTGCGCAGCTTGATGGCGCAGGCGGATCACCGCAGTTGTTGGGGAACATTGCCACCGTCACGCAAGGCATCGAGCCGGCGGTCATCAACCACTACACCGTGCAGCGCGTCACCGACGTCAACGCCGGCGTCGCCGGGCGCGACCTGGGCAGCGCGGCCGCCGCGGTGGAACGTGCCATCCACAGGCTGGGGCCGCTGCCGCCCGGCGCCAAGGTGGTGGTGCGCGGGCAAAGCCAGGCGATGCGCGAATCGTTCACGACCCTTGGTGAAGCGCTCGTCCTCGCCGTGATTCTCGTCTATCTCTTGATGGTGGCGAATTTCCAATCGTGGCTGGAGCCATTCATCATCCTGCTGGCCGTGCCGGGCGCGCTGGCCGGTGTGCTCTGGATGCTGGTGCTCACCGGTACCACAATCAACGTGGAATCGCTGATGGGTGCGATCATGGCCGTCGGCGTTGCCGTCGCGAACGGCAACCTCTTGATCACCTTTGCCAACGAGTTGCGTGAGGAAGGCTACAGCCCGATGGCCGCAGCCATTGAGGCGGCCCGCATCCGCCTGCGGCCGATCATCATGACCGCGCTCGCCATGATCCTCGGCATGCTGCCCATGGCCTTGGCCCTGGGTGCGGGTGCGGATCAGAACGCGCCGCTGGGTCGCGCCGTGATCGGCGGGTTGATCATGGCGACGCTCACGACGCTGTTTGTCGTCCCCGCTGTGTACTCGGTGGTCAGCCGCAACGTCGTCGGTAAGCATCACCGCGACGCGGAGATTGCGGCCGTGGTGGCGTCCGACGCGATGCGGAGCTGAGCATGCAGGACGATCCGCGCAAGTACGTTCCGCGCACGCCGGGCAAGCTGTTTGCCATCGGCTCGATCGGCGCGGTGGTGCTGACGGTGTGCATTGCCGCGGCGCTGGTCTGGGCCCGCAGCGTCAGCATGCGCCGCGAGGCCGATACCCTCGAGCAGGAGGCGGCACAGGGCCAACGCGTGTTGGTCGTGCGGGTGCAACACGCACCGCCCAGTCGCAGCCTCGATGTGCCGGCGAGCATCCGCGGTTTCGTCGAAACGCCAATCTACGCGAAGATCGCCGGCTACTTGAAGAGCATCGAGGTCGACAAGGGAGATCGGGTCAAGGAAGGACAGATCCTGGCGGTCCTCGAATCGCCCGAGATCGATCAGCAGGTCGCCAACGCACGCGCCAACTACCAACTGCAATCGGTCACCAACGAACGCAATCAGACGCTCGTGCGGCAAGCGCTGATCGCCCAGCAAGTGGCGGATGAGTCGCGCAGCGCCATGCTGCAAGCCAAAGCAATGCTCGATCAGCTCGAAGCGACTCAGGCCTACAAGGTGATTCGCGCCCCGTTCAGCGGCATCGTCACGGCGCGCTTCGTCGATCCGGGCGTGCTCATTCCGCAGGCGACGACACCCTCCGCCGGCAGCCCCATCCTGACGCTGGCGACCCTCAGCCCGGTGCGCGTGTATGCCAACGTGCCGCAGAGCGTCGCGCCACTGATCCAGAATGGTGATCCCGCGACGATCTCGGTGACCGAGTATCCCGGCCGCCCCTTCAAGGGCAGCGTCACCCGGCACCCGGAGGCGTTGCAGCCGGCGACGCGGACCATGCTGGTTGAAGTCGACGTGCCGAATGAAGACTTCGCCCTCTACCCCGGCATGTATGCGAGCGTGCGCTTCACGGTCGCGCAGCCCGCCGGTCCCGCGCGCGTCCCCGACGACGCACTGATCTTCCGCGGCGGCAAAGTGTACGTCCCGGTCGTTCACGAGAATCGACTGGCACTGTCCGAGGTCAACCTCGGCTACGACGATGGTCGCATGGTCGAAATCACTGCCGGTGTCGGGGACGACGATCTGGTGGCGATCAACGTCGGGCAGGCGGTGCGTGACGGCCAGGTGGTGCAGCCAATCTCTGCCGAGGGACCGTGAGTGCGATGGCATACAAGGCAGTCATCTTCGATCTCGGCGGTGTCGTCATCGGCTCACCGCTGCACGCCATCGCGGCGTACGAGCGCGCGCAGGGCATTCCTGCCGGACGCATCAACCGCGTCGTCGTCGACACCGCGCCGGCGGGAGCATGGTCGCGGTTGGAGCGCGGCGAACTCACCCTGGAAGAGTTCTATCCTGCCTTTGATGCCGATTGTGCCGCTGCGGGCATGGTGATCTCGGCACGCGCGCTCATGCAGCGCGTCGCCGAATCCGTTAGCCCGCGGCCCGCCATGCTCGACGCGATTCGCATCATTCGCAACCGCGGGTTGCTGGCGGGCGCAATCACCAACAACTGGGTGGCCGAAGATGGCGGCACCAGCGTCCTGCGACCGCACTTTGACGTGTTCATCGAGTCCGCGGCTGTGGGCATCCGCAAACCCGATCCGCGCATCTTCCACCTGGCCTGTGAGGAACTCGGGGTCACGCCGCAAGAGTCCCTCTTTCTCGACGACATCGGTCTCAACCTGAAGGCGGCGCGTGCCCTCGGGATGACGACGATCAAAGTCGATGATCCGGACAGCGCGCTGGCGGTGCTGTCGACTGCCTTGGGGTTTCCGCTGCGGTGAGCCGGGACGGCAGCGCTTGGCTTTCCGCCCGCGCCAGAATGGGGTAAAGGCACCGCAT
Source organism: Candidatus Margulisiibacteriota bacterium (assembly GCA_035541735.1). Lineage (GTDB taxonomy): Bacteria > Desulfobacterota > Binatia > HRBIN30 > HRBIN30 > DATKMS01. The sequence continues at coordinate 4,487 of DATKMS010000400.1, read as the reverse complement.
GCCCCTCTACCTCGACGAGATCTGGTTCGACTGGCGCGACGCCGACAGCGCCCGGCGCACGCTGTCGCTCTTCGATGGGATGGGATCCGGGACCTTCAACTACCCCGAGGGCGTAACGCAAGTTGCTGGTCCGTGGTTCTCGAATGAGGAGACGAAGCTGATCGTCATCCTCGACATCCAAGATCACGCCAAGACGTTCACGTCGTTCGCCTTCGCCCTGGCGCACGGGCTCATCGCGCGCCGCCGCCTCACGCCGATCGTCGATTGGAATGCGGTGCGCGACCTGGCGCGTACGCTGTCACCCGGCGAGTAGAGCAGAGACCAAGGAAAGGCATCCGCCTGCCATCAACATGCCCGACGACGAGTCTCCTCTCGGTGGAACCGAGGTTTACTACCTCAGGTCGAACCACGTCGGCGACGAGTTCAAAGTGTTCGTCGGCCACTGCGGCGCCGCTGCGAACGACACTCCGGTCCGGGTCTTGTACATCACCGATGCCAACGGCTTCTTCGGATCGGCGGTCGACATCATCCGCAGCATGCAGTTGGCGGCTCACCTACCTCCGCTGCTGGTGGTCGGCATCGGCTACCGCTGCGGCGGCCTCGCCGAGACGATCACGATCCGTACGCGAGATCTGACGCCGTCCGTGGACAAAGGCTTTGCCAGACTCTTCCCCGAGCACCGGGAAATGGGCGGTGCACCCAGGCTGCTGGCGTTCATGCAAACCGAACTGATGCCGTGGGTGGAATCGCACTACCTGGTCGAGCCGAACGACGCGACCTACTTCGGCCATTCCCTCGGCGGCCTCTTCGGTGCGTGGGTGCTGCTGACCGCGCCGGAGACGTTCCAACGCTACGGTATCGGCAGCCCGTCGCTGTGGTGGGACAACGAAGTGATCTTCAACTACGAGGCGAACTATGCCGGCACTCGCGACGACCTGCCGGCCAAGGTGTTCTTCGGCATCGGAGCTGACGAGACCCACGACGGACGGCGGCGTGAAGCGGTCAACCACGAGCCGGCGGTCAGGGAGAAGGCCACGGCCTGGTACATCGACATGGTCGACGACATGGAACGCATGGTGAAGCAGTTGGAGGGGCGCGGCTACCCCAGCCTCACCATGGCGAGCGCCGTCTTCCCGGATGAGTTCCACATCACGGTTCCCCAGCTCAACCTCTCGAGGGCGTTGCGCTTCCTCTTCGACGCACCCCGCTGAGTTACGAATTCCGTGGATGAGCGCGTGGGGCGCAAATTTCCAGGTCGTGGTCGCAATCTTCTAGCCGGAATCCATGGCCGTCTGGCGACCCGCCGCGCCGCCTGGATGCCCGCTAGGAGATTGCGGGCATGACGGAACGCCGGTCTAGAGCTCGGGTTGCGGGCACCGCCCCGCGCTGCGGGACGCAATCCTCTCACACCAGCCGGTCGCGATGATACGCGAGGTACAGCGCCGTACCGATCGAACCGGTCAGGGAGACTGCCAGATAGGCGAGAATGGCGCCTAGTGGCGGAATGTCCGGCCCGGTCTGGCGGTACCAGAAGAGCACGAGGTTCACCGGTACGTAGAACGCGTAGGCGATGGACAGCGGCGCGACCCAGCGCTTGAGCTTCCACAGCCCGTACGAGTACGCCGCCAACACCACGCCCATGAGCGGACCGAGAATGAGGTTGGCGGCGACCGTCTCGAAGCGCACGCCGAAGATGACGAGGCCGAGCACCTTCGGGTCCTGCAGATGCTGCAGCGCCTTGGTCGCGTTGGAGAGGGCGAGGATGGCGAACAGCACTGCCATCACGGTGAGGAAGGCCCCGCGTCTGCGTCCGTTGATCATCTCGCAACCTCCATGGGTCAGAGCGGCCGTGCGAAGCGCCGTCGGACGTGCTCGCGGCGCACGTCGATGCGCCGGCGGCGCTCCGCGCGGCTCACCTCGGGTGTGGATGGGTGGAGATGCTCGCGCAGCGCGGTGAGCGTGATCACCCGCGTGACGGGCACGGGCGTCGCCTCCGCAAGGTTCCAACGATAGATCAGTGATCCTTCGGAGTGGCCGACCGTATCGAGCCAATTCGGCACACCGGGATCCTGAGGCGCGACCACGGCGCGAAACACGCCGTCCGCGTCGACGACTGCCTGATGTCCGTTCAGGCTCGATTGATGGTTGGCGTAGTCGAGCGACTCGAGCCAGAAGGTGCACACGTCGATGCTCCAGTACTTGGCGCGCGGCGGCGTCACCTCGATGAGCAGGGCCTCGTCGTCCGCGAGCCTGAAGTAGCACACGCCGGCACGCTGATGCTTCTGCGCTCCCATCTGCGTGCCGCCGAAGGACTCGGCCGGGAACACATTGCAGTAGCGCTCGCGCAAGGCGATGACCGTGAACAGCCAGAGGTCGACGTTGGCTTCGACGTTGGTGGCGACGGCGTCGAGGCGGCGCGCCAGGAAACCGGGGTCGAGCACTCCGTTCGGCTCCGTGCGCTTGCCACCGTCGATACGGTCGATCCACAGCGATGCCGGCTGCTCGTGTTCCCAGTCATAGAAGAACTGGCGCATCCAGATGGTGTCGGCCGCGCCGTCGAGCGGAATCCAATTGCCCTTGCTGCGCGGGCCGCCGACGACAACTTCGAAGCGCCCGTCTGCTCCCACCTGCCACTCGTCGGCGTGACTGTTGTGCAGCGAGCGGATCCCGGCCATGATCTGCAGGCCCAGAAAGTGGACCGTGCTGCGCCGGCCGGCGATGCGATACGTCGCGTCGCCGCGAATCGCAGCGTAGGCATAGAGCGCATCGGGGCAATCCCAACCCAGCTTGTTGCGCCGCGTGAGCCAGTTGAACGTCGGGCGCTCGGGATCGATGTCTTCGATGGCGACGTCGAAGGCGTTGCGCAGCAGCATCGAGAGGTACCGGTACCCCTCGGCGCGATCGAGCGGGGTGCTGGGCGCGTGCGCCGCTTGAATGCGCTCGGCCAGCTCTCCGAGCCGTTGTGTGAACCGCCGCCAGGCGCTGCCATCGAGCAACTCCTGCGCCGTTCCCTGGGCCCAGTGGTCCGCCTTGAGCACGTTCGTGACCAGCCACTTGTCGTTGGCGATGAGCTGCGCGCCGAGTGCGTCGTTCTTGGATTCGTCAGACACGTTTCCTCCTTCACCCCTCGAGGCGGAGGTCGAAGTGGTGCGTGTACTCGCGGAACGCGGCGCGCACCTCGCCGAGGCCCAGTCCAAACTCCTCGAGCGTGGAGTGCGGCGCACCGTGCTTGTGCTGCGGGTTCGCAGCCAGCCAGGCACGCATGCCGTGCTCGGCCTCGGCAGTGAACGGCAAGCCGAAGCGCGCATACACAGCCGCGACCGCTTCGATCGGCCGCGCCACGAGATCGTCCATGAACACATCCGCAAATGCCGTCTCTCCACGCTGCTGCCGAAAGGCCAGGCCGCGGCGCATGGCTTCCGACCACAGCGCCAGTTCGTGGCGTCCAAGGGCGTGGAGAGCGACATGATCCGAACACATCGAGCGGATGATGGCGATGAGCTTGCACACCGACGGCAGCACCTTGGCGGGATCGCGGTGCGTCCAAACGATGCGCACGTCCGGATATGTAGCGGTGAGCGCATCGAGATGGCAGATGTCGGGCGGGCTCTTGAGATTCCAGCGCGTCGGTGGACAGCGCCATTGCAGCAGCTTCAGCACGCGCTGGTGATGGCGATACGCCGGTCGCATGTCGCAGCCAAGCCACCACTGCACGTAGCTGGGGATCGCAGCTTGCCCCTCGAAGTGTAGCGTGCGGAAGTGCTGCCCGAGCAGGTCCTGATGTTCGGTCGGGCTCCGGCCGGTGTCGTCGTGCATCGCAGCGAGCGCCGGCGCCGCTTGCTTCATGCCGTCGAGCAGCGCATCCGCTGCAACGATGCGTGGATCGTTGTGGTACGTGGCGGCTTCGGGCGGTGGTGTGGGCCGCTGCGACTCCCAGAAGCGCAGCGAGCGCGCCGCAGGATCGGCGGCCAGGAGATTCGAAAGCGCAGTGGTTCCGGTGCGTGGCAAGCCGGTCACAAAGATCGGAGCCTCGATCACCTGTGCGTCGATCTCCGGATGCCGCTGATGCCAATCCTCAATCCGCAGCCGTTCCTGCAGGTAGCCGAGGATCTGACCGGTGTACGCCATGCGGCCGACATCGTTGAGCTGGGCCTCGCCTTCGAGCGCATCCGTGAGGATGTCGAGTCCCACGCGGAAGCTCGGGTCGCCAAAGTCGCCGAGGCCAGTGTCGTGTCGGGCGGTGTCCAGGAGCACGGCACCGTCAAGCGCTCTCATGCTGCACGGTCACTCATGCCGGCGCATCCTCATCCTGGAGGCCGCTCGGCGTCAAGCCTACGTGCTCACGGTCCGCTGCGGCGGTGACTCTTTTCGCGGCGCTGGCAGACGTGGTAGCGTCACGCCATGCCGCGCTCTGCAACGCTGCTCCCACAGCTGAAGCCCATGACGGTCGAGGAGTGGGGAGCGCTGGACGAGGATGTCGAGGGCGA
>DATKMS010000399.1:0-19342 GCA_035541735.1 Candidatus Margulisiibacteriota bacterium | reverse complement strand
ATGACGCCAACCGACCAGTCTGCGCTGGCGTGATTGTATCGCGCTCACCGTTCACCGGGGCGCGCCCTTCAGAGGAGAGCCGCGGCTGCCGGCGCACGATGGCGGGCAGCCGCGGCGTCCGTATGCTAAGCAGACGCGTATGGACGCGCAGACATCACCGGCCGCTCACCGCTCGGGATTCGTGGCGCTGCTGGGCCGGCCGAACGTCGGCAAGTCGACGCTCCTCAACGCCTTGCTCGGGCAAAAGGTGGCGATCGTCACGCCGAAGCCGCAGACCACACGCCAGCGTATCATCGGCATCAAGACCCTGCCGGAAGCGCAGATCATCTTCATCGACACGCCGGGACTGCACGCAGCGCGCAGTCTGATCAACCGACGCATGGTCCAGGTCGCCGAACGCGCCAGCGAAGAGGCGGACCTGTTGCTCTGGATGGTCGACGCTGTCGAAGGCATCACCGGCAGCGATCGCAAGATTGCTGAACGCCTGCGGGCCGAGCCACGGCCGCTGTGCGTCCTACTGAACAAGATCGACCGACGCACCTCGACGGAGTTGTTGCCGCTCCTGGCGAGCCTCGATCAGTTGCTGCCCGGCCGCGACGTCGTTCCCGTCAGTGCCGAGCGTGGCACGAACCTGGATGCGCTGCTCACCCTCATCGTGCGGCTGTTGCCCGAGGGGCCACGCCTCTACGATACCGATGCGCTCACGGATCAGACCGAGCGCATGCTGGCGCAAGAGGCCGTGCGTGAACAGGTCCTGCTGCAGACGCGGCAGGAGATCCCGTATGCCGTGGCGGTCACGATCGACACGTTCGAGGACAAGCAGGACATCACCGTGATCAGCGCCACCATCCACGTCGAGAAGGATTCGCAAAAAGGAATCCTGATCGGACGGCGCGGTGCCCGCATCAAGGAAATCGGCCGCGCTGCCCGGCTCGAGTTGGAACGCCTGCTCGGCCGCCGGGTCTTCCTCGAACTGTTCGTGCGCGTCCAGGAAGAGTGGACGACGCGCGAGACGCTGCTGAAGGAGTTCGGGCTGTAGTGGCAGGCGATGCCGCACAGGACGCCGCGCCTCCCGCTGCGCCGGCGCGCCGGATGGTCACGGTTGCAATCGTCGGCCGACCCAATGTGGGCAAGTCGACGCTGTTCAACCGGCTGGTGCGGTCGCAGCGCGCCATGGTGGACAGCCAGCCCGGTGTGACGCGTGACCGCAACATCGCCCGTGTGCGCTGGGACAAGAGCGAGTTTCTGCTCGTCGATACCGGCGGGTTCGAAGACGCCGATCAGTCACCGCTTGCAGCCGCAGTGCGCGCCCAGCGCGCCTTGGCTGCGGCGGAGGCCGACGCCGTGATCGCGGTCTTCGACGGACGCGAAGGTCTCAACCCGGTCGACCGCGAGCTGGTGCGCCAGCTGCGCAAGTTGCGGAAGCCGCTGCTCTACGCGGTGAACAAGCTCGATACGCCGGCACACGACGCTGCGGCAGCGGAGTTCTTCACGCTCGGGCTCGCCGAGGTCTTTCCGATCTCCGTCGCACACGGGCGCGGCGTGGACGACCTCATGGAGCGTTTGGTGGCGCTGCTCCCGTTGCCGGGGGCGGCGGAGCCCGTGGCGGCCGACATCGTCACTCTGGCCCTGGTGGGACGCCCCAACGTGGGAAAATCATCGCTGCTCAATCGCATCGTCGGCCACGAGCGGGCGATCGTCGATGCGACACCGGGGACGACGCGCGATACCATTGATACGCCCTTCCAACACGGCGACCAGCGCTACCTGCTCGTCGATACCGCAGGCATCCGCCGCCGCCCGCGCGTCCACGAGAAGCTGGAGCGCGCCAGTGCGGTGCGTGCGCTCCGGGCGCTCGACCGTGCCGCAGTGGCCGTGCTGGTCATCGACGCGACGCAGGGTATGACCGACCAGGACGCACGCATCGCCGGCTACGCCTGGGAGCGTGGCCGCGCACTCCTGTTGGTGATCAACAAGTGGGACGCTGTGGCACGCGACCGCCGCGACCGCAGCACGTTTCGAACCCGTATTGCCGAGCAGTATGCAACGCTCGCCGATGTGCCCTGCGTCTTCGTCTCGGCGTTGCTGGGGCAAGGAGTCCAAACCATCTTCCCCGCCCTGCAGCGGCTGGTCGCGGCGCATCGCTCGCAGCTGCGCACCGTGGAGTTGAACGATGTGCTCGGCGCCGCGACGCGCGCGCAAGCACCCGCTAGCGTGCACGGCAAGCGGCCCCGCTTCTTCTATGCGACGCAGACCGGCAGCGCGCCGCCGGTGATCACCATCTTCACCAGCGCCCCGGAGTGCGTGCAGACGGCTTACGAGCGCTATCTCGCCAATGAGTTCCGACAAGCATTCCAGCTGTACGGGACGCCGCTGCGCCTGCACTTCCGGCCGCGATCCCGGGAAAAGGGCTGAATGCCGCGGCGCAGTGGGCGTGGACCCGTCGCCGCATTCGGCACTCCGGACTCAGCACTGGCGTCTGTACACCGCTGCGTGCTCGACGTAGTTGGCCGCCGATTGCTTCAGGTGCGCCAACTCCTCCGGTCGCAGCGGCCGCGCCACCTTGGCAGGGCTGCCCTTGGCGAGGTGGCCCGCTGGGATGTGTGTCCCCGGGGCCACCAGCGCACCGGCGGCAATCAAGCAGTCTGCCTCGATCTCCGCACCGTCTAGAACGATCGCCCCGATACCGATCAGACAGCGGTCGCCGACGCGGCACCCGTGCAGGATGACACCGTGCCCGACGGTGACGTCGTCGCCGATGGCGGTCGCCCAGCGTCCCCCAGTCACGTGGATCGTCGAGTTGTCCTGGATGTTTGTGCGTGCGCCGATGCGGACGGGATGGACATCGCCGCGGATCACCACGTTGAACCAAACACTGGAGAGCGCGGCGATCTCAACGTCCCCGATGATCTGGGCGCTCGCCTGGATGTACGCGCTTGGATCGATATGCGGCGTGTGCTCTCCGTATGTGATGATCATGCCCGAAGGCCTATCGGAAAATCACGAAAACCCGAAATGGCGAAGACACGAGACGAAGGAGATCCCGCGGCCGGATTCGTGCATTTGTGATTCGCTCGTTCTCCGTTCGGATGTTTGGGGCGCGTCGGACGGCACCACAAGATGTAGTAGCGGCCTCCAGCTTCTTGCCAGACCAGTAGGGGTCTGCTAAAAAAGTCCATGGTTCACAGGATAGTTCCCTTCCCAAGTGCGCACAGGCCCATTCGCCGCTCGACGAGTGGGCCTGCGTGCATGTGGAATGATCAGCACACGGCGGTCGGAGGTCTGCACGATGTTCACGTATGACATGCCCGAAGGGCTCACCTTCGACGATGTCCTGCTCGTTCCCGCGGAATCCAACTTCCTACCACGCGATGCGGATTGCAGCACACAGCTGACCCGCCAGATCCGGCTGAACATCCCCCTCATCAGCGCCGCCATGGATACAGTCACTGAATCGGGCACCGCCATCGCCATGGCGCAGGAAGGCGGGATCGGTGCCATCCACCGCAACCTCTCGATCGAAGAACAAGCGCACGAGGTCGAGAAGGTGAAGAAGTGGGAAAGCGGCATGATCATCGACCCGGTGACGGTGGACCCGGATCAACATCTCGCCGACGCGGTCGACATCATGCACCGCTACCACATCTCGGGTCTGCCGGTGACGCGCGATGGCCGTCTGGTGGGCATCTTGACACACCGCGACTTGCGCTTCGAGAAGCGCCTCGATCGCAAGGTCAGCGAGGTCATGACGCGCGAGAACCTGATCACCGGGCGCCCAGGCATCGGGTTGGAAGAGGCGAAGGAAATCCTGCACGCCAATCGCATCGAGAAGCTGCTCATCGTCGACAGCGAAAACCGACTCAAGGGTCTGATCACCGTCAAGGACATTCAGAAATCGGCGCAGTTTCCGAACGCCTGTAAGGATCATCTCGGTCGGCTGCGGGTCGCCGGTGCCATCGGGACGGGGGATGACCGGACCGAGCGCGTCGATCGCCTGGTGGCGGCCGGCGCCGATGTGCTCGTCATCGACACGGCACACGGCCACTCGAGCAACGTCATCGACACGGTCAAGGAGGTCAAACGTACCCACCCGACGGTCGAGGTGATCGCCGGCAACGTGGCGACGGCCGAGGGCGCACGCGCACTGGCGCGCGCCGGCGCTGACGCCATCAAGGTCGGCATGGGACCGGCGTCGATCTGTACCACCCGCGTCGTCTCGGGTGTAGGTGTGCCCCAGCTCTCGGCGGTTGCCGATAGCGCCCGCGTCGCGAGTGATTACGGCATACCGGTGATTGCCGACGGCGGCATCAAGTACTCCGGCGACATCACCAAGGCGTTGGCCGCCGGTGCGCACGTCGTCATGATCGGCAGCTTGTTCGCCGGCACCGAGGAAAGCCCCGGCGAGACCGTCCTCTACCAGGGGCGCACCTACAAGCTCTACCGCGGCATGGGATCGCTCGACGCCATGCGCGAACGCGAAGGCAGCCGCAACCGCTACATGCAGGACGACGAACTGGAGCAGATGAAGCTGGTACCGGAAGGCATCGAAGGGCGCGTGCCGTACAAGGGTTCGCTGTCCTTCATCGTCGGCCAACTCGTCGGCGGCTTGAAGGCAGGCATGGGCTACTGCGGTTGCCGCACCATCACGGCGCTCCACGAGAAGGCGCGCTTCGTGCGCGTCTCGCACGCCTCGTTGGAGGAAAGCCACGTGCACGACGTCTTCATGACCAAGGAGCCACCGAACTATCGCAAGGAATGAGAAGGATTGGCGATTGAGAAGTTGAGATTGCAGATTGGCGGAGGCTGCATGGCATTGGTGACGGGTGGGGAAAGATCTAAAATCTCGAATCTCAACTCTGCAGTCGTATGATTCTCATTCTCGACTTCGGCAGCCAGTACACCCAACTGATCGCGCGGCGCGTGCGCGAGGCGCACGTGTACTGCGAGATCCATCCGTACTCCCTGACACCTGAGCGCATACGGGCGATCAGACCCGAGGGCATCATTCTCTCGGGCGGGCCCTCCAGTGTGTACGAGGAGGGCGCACCGCTGCCGGCGCCTGAGGTGGCCGACCTCGACGTGCCCTTGCTTGGCATTTGCTACGGCATGAACGTGCTCACGCTCCTGGGTGGTGGCAACGTAGGGCGCGCGCAGCGGCGCGAGTACGGGCCGGCAGATGTGATCATTGATGACGATCGCGAGCTGTTCGCCGGCTTCGACCACAACGCCGTGGCGGTGTGGATGAGCCACGGCGACAAGATGGAGGCCGTGCCACCGGGCTGGCAGGTGTTGGCGCACAGCGCCAACTCGCCCATCGCCGCCTGTGCCGACCCGCAACGCCGGCGCTTCGGCGTGCAGTTCCATCCCGAGGTCGTGCACACGCCGCGCGGCAAGGAGATCCTGTCCAACTTCTTGTTCCGTGTGTGCAACGCGAAGGCCGATTGGACGATGGAGAACTTCGTCGAGCGCGAGACGGCACGGATCCGTGCGCGCGTCGGCCGCGCCGGCGTGGTGTGCGCGCTGAGCGGCGGCGTCGACTCGACGGTCACCGCCGCCCTGGTTCATCGCGCCGTCGGCGACCAACTCACCTGCATCTTCGTCGACAACGGCGTGCTGCGCCGCGACGAGGCGCAGCGCGTGATGGACTTCCTGGGCGAGTCGTTTCATTTCCGCATCAAGGCCGTCGACGCGAGCGCGCGCTTTCTCAACCGTCTCCAGGGGGTCGAGGACCCGGAGCAGAAACGCCGCATCATCGGCGGCACCTTCATCGAGGTGTTCGAGGAGGAAGCGCGCGCCCTAGCCGACGTCAGGTTCCTCGCGCAGGGAACGCTCTACCCCGACGTCATCGAATCGGTGTCGTTCAAAGGGCCGTCGGCGACCATCAAGAGCCACCACAATGTCGGCGGCCTTCCGGCGCGCATGCACTTCGAGTTGATCGAGCCGTTGCGCGAACTGTTCAAAGACGAGGTGCGACAGCTTGGGAAGGTGCTCGGCATTCCGGAGCGTATCGTCGGACGCCAGCCGTTCCCGGGACCCGGCTTGGCGATCCGTATCCTGGGTGAGGTAACGGCCGAACGGGTTGCGGTGTTGCAAGCGGCCGAGGCGATCGTCGACGAAGAGATCCGCGCCGCTGGCCTGTACGAAGGTCTCTGGCAAGCCTTCGCCGTGCTGCTGCCGGTGAAGACGGTGGGGGTGATGGGCGATGCGCGCACCTACGAAAACGTGGTGGCGATCCGCGCCGTGGAAAGCGTTGATGGCATGACCGCCGATTGGGCGCGCTTGCCGGCCGAGCTGCTGGCGCGGCTGTCGAGCCGCCTCATCAACGAGGTCCGCGGCGTCAACCGCGTGGTCTACGACATCTCGTCGAAGCCGCCGGCCACGATTGAATGGGAATGAGAAGAGATTGCGGATTGCGAATTGCGGATTGATCGAGGCAGGTGCAGTGGAGCAGCGGGGAAACGCGAAATTCGCAATTCGAAATTCGCAGTAGGGTGGGGAGGGGATGATGGGCTTCGTTCATCTGCACGTCCACACGCAGTACTCGCTCTTGGACGGGGCGAACAAGATCGACGCACTGATTGGTAAGGTCAAGGCGGCTGGGATGCCGGCGGTGGCGATCACCGACCATGGCAACATGTTCGGCGCCGTCGAGTTCTACAAAAAAGCGAGCGACGCTGGCATCAAACCGATCCTCGGCTGCGAAGTCTACGTCGCACCGAAGAGCCGCTTCGACAAGGGCGTCAGCCGCACCGACGATTTCGAAGCGGGCGGTAACCATCATCTCATCCTGCTGGTCATGAACCACGAGGGCTATCGCAATCTCTGCCGCTTGGTGACGCTGAGCTACAAGGAGGGCTTCTACTACAAGCCGCGCATCGACAAGCAGCTGCTGCGCGAGTTCAACGGCGGGCTGATTGCGCTCTCCGGCTGTCTGGCCAGCGAGGTGAATCAGGCGATTGCCATGGGCAGCACCGACCGCGCCCGCGCCGTACTGGACGAGTACCGTGCCATGTTCGACGGCCGTTACTACGTCGAGGTCCAGGACAATCACCTGCCGCAACAGGAGAAGGCCAACGTTGAGCTGGTGCGGCTGGCCAACGAGCTGGGGCTGCCGCTGGTCGCCACAAACGATTGCCACTACCTGGAGAAGCAGGATGCGAAGGCGCACGAGGTGCTCCTCTGCATCCAGACCGGCAAGACCTTCAACGATACCAAGCGCTGGCGCTTCGAGACGGATCAGCTCTACGTGAAGGATCCAGCGACGATGGCGGGCGCGTTTCCACAGCTGCCCGAAGCCATCGCCAACACGCTCGACGTCGCGGCGCGCTGCAATCTGGAGCTGACGTTCGGCAAGTACCAGTTCCCAATGTTCGCCACGCCGAACAACGAAAGCCTCGAGGATCACCTCGACCGCGTTGCCCGTGAGGGTCTCGAGGCGCGCCTGGCGGTGCTGCGCCGCCAGGACGCCTGGCGCGCGGAGCGCGAGCAACCGTACCGCGAGCGGATCGCAGAGGAGCTGCAGATCATCAAGACAATGGGCTTCGCCGGCTACTTCCTCATCGTCGCCGACTTCACGAACTACGCCAAACGCCAAGGGATCCCCGTCGGCCCGGGCCGCGGCTCGGCAGCCGGCAGCCTCGTCGCCTATGCCCTCGGCATCACCGACCTCGACCCGTTGCCGTACAATCTCCTCTTCGAGCGCTTCCTGAACCCCGAGCGCAAGTCGATGCCGGATATCGACATGGACTTCTGCTTCGAGCGGCGCGACGAAGTGATCCGCTACGTGCGCGACAAGTATGGTGAGGATTGCGTCGCACAGATCATCACCTTCGGCACGCTGAAGGGAAAGCAGGCGATCAAAGACGTGGGCCGGGTGCTCGACTTTCCCTACGCCGATACCGACCGCATGGCCAAGCTCTACCCGGCGCCAAAGCAAGGCAAGGACTTCCCGCTCAAGGATGCGCTCGAAATGGAGCCGCGTCTGAAACAACTGCGCGAGCGCGGCGAGCGCGAGGAGCAGCTGTTCGACTACGCGCTGCGGCTCGAAGGCCTCATGCGCCACGCCTCGAAGCATGCCGCCGGCATCGTCATCGCCGAACGCCCGCTCATCGAGAGTCTGCCGCTGTTCGTCGACAAGGACGGGGCGGTGATGACGCAGTACCCGTACAGCGACGTCGACGCCATCGGCCTGATCAAGTTCGACTTCCTCGGCCTCAAGACACTGACCATGATCCGCAGCGTCGTGCGCCGCATCGCTGAGGGCCGCGGCGTACAGATCGACGTGACCACGCTGCCGCTCGACGACCGCCCCACGTACAAGCTGATGGCCAAGGGCGACACCGTCGGCATCTTCCAAATGGAAAGCGGCGGCATGCGCAAAGTCCTCACCCAGCTGCGACCGTCGACCTTCGAAGACGTCATCGCCGTGCTCGCGCTCTTCCGCCCCGGGCCGCTCGACAGCGGCATGGTCGACCAGTTCATCAAGCGCAAGCACGGCAAGGAGCCCATCAAATATCTGCACCCGGCGTTGGAGCCGATCCTGCGCGAGACCTACGGTGTCATCGTCTACCAGGAGCAGGTCATGCAGATCGCCCAAGCGCTCGCCGGCTATTCCCTCGGCGACGCCGACAACCTGCGCCGCGCCATGGGCAAGAAGAAGAAGAGCGAGATGGAGCGCGAGAAGGAGCGCTTCATTGCCGGTGCCCTCAAGCAGAAGCTTCCGGAGAAGCTGGCGCGCGAGATCTTCGATCAAATGGAGACCTTCGCGGCCTACGGCTTCAACAAATCGCACTCCGCCGCCTACGCGGTGGTCACCTACCAGACGGCGTACCTCAAGGCGCACTACCCGGAGGAGTTCATGGCCGGGTTGATGACCTTGGAGATGAGCGACACCGACAAGACCTACAAGAACATCGCCGAGTGCCGCGAACGCGGCATGACCATCCTGCCGCCCGACGTCAACGAGAGCCGCGCAGATTTCACCGTCGGTCAACCGCGCGCCGACGGCACGCGGCCGATTCGATTTGGGCTCGGCGCCGTACGCGGCGTCGGGTCGAAGGCCATCGAGGCGATCATCGCGGCGCGCGCGGACGGGCCGTTCACGGCCCTCGCCGATTTCAGCAAGCGCGTGCAGAGCCAACTGGTGAACAAGCGCGTCATGGAGAGCCTGATCAAGTGCGGCGCCTTCGATTTCACCGGCGAGCCGCGCCGGCGGATGCTCGAAGGACTCGACCGCGTTTGCCAGTGGGCGGGGCAGGGGAGCCGGCCCGCCGACCTCAACCAGATGGGACTCTTCGCACCCGGGACGCTGGCGGTCACACCGAGCCAGCCACCGGCACTCCCCGACGTGCCAGAATGGGATCAGAAGGAACTGCTGCGCGCCGAGCGCGACGCCATCGGCTTCTTCATCACCGGCCATCCGCTCGACAAGTACGAGCGCGATCTCAAGCGCTTCACCGACGCCACCACCGCCGATCTGCGCAACCGCGACTCGCAGGCCAAGGTCAAGCTCGGCGGCGTCATCCTCACGCTGAAGCTGAAGAACAGCCGCAAGGGCGATCGCTACGCGACGTTCAATCTCGAGGACCGCTGGGGTGCGGTGGAGGTGATTGCATGGCCGGAGACCTATCGACGCTGCGAGACCGCCATCCACGCTGACGACCCGGTGTGCGTCACCGGCACGCTCGAGGTCGGTGAGGAACGCTGCCAGGTCATCGCCGATGAAGTGACGTCGCTCCTGGATGCACGCGAGAAGTCGGTGAAACAGGTGCACTTCGCCTTGCGCGCCGAGCGCGTGAACGAGGAGCACTTGCGTACGCTGCGCTCCACCCTCGGCCAGCACCGCGGTTCGTGCAATGCGTTCCTCCATCTGCTGTTGCCGAATCGCACGGAAACGGTGATCGCCTTGCCGTCGGACTTGAAAGTCGCGGCAACCGAGCGCATGGTCGAGGACGTGGAGCGCCTATTCGGAAACGGAGTGACCTCATTTCAGTGAGCCGGAGCCCACGCCAGCCACCCACCACGCAACGCCACGGCGCCGCCCAACACGACACGGCCGCACGCCGCGAGCGTGCCGTGCTCGTCGGGACCGTGCGCGACCAGAACGCAGTGCTCGACGGCGAGGAGTCGCTCGCCGAGCTGGAACGGTTGGCGGATACCGCCGGCGTCGAGGTCGCCGGCAAAGCCCTGCAAGCGCTCCGCCGCATCCATCCTGCTACGTTCATCGGGTCCGGTAAGGTCGATGACGTCCGCGCGTTGGTCCAAGACATCGAGGCCAACGTGGCCGTCTTCGACGACAGTCTGTCGCCGGCCCAACAGCGGAACCTGGAGAGCAAGCTGAAGGTCAAGGTCATCGACCGCAGCCAGCTCATCCTCGACATCTTCGCCCAGCGCGCCCGCAGCCTCGCCGGCAAGCTGCAAGTCGAGCTCGCGCAGCTGCAGTACTTGCTGCCACGGCTCACCCGGCAGTGGCAGCACCTGTCGCGCCTGGGCGGCGGCGTCGGCACGCGCGGTCCGGGTGAGACACAACTGGAAGTCGATCGCCGCCGCGTGCGCGAACGCATCGGCGCGCTGCGACGGCGCCTCGCTGACGTGTCGCGGACGCGCGGCCTGCATCGCCACAGCCGTGCGAGCGTGCCGTATCCGATGGTCGCACTGGTCGGCTACACCAACTCTGGGAAGTCGACGCTGATGAACCGCCTCACGGCCGCCGGGGTCTTGGTCGAAGACAAGCTGTTCGCCACCCTCGATCCGACCGTGCGCCGACTCACATTGCCGAGTGGCGGGCAGGCCTTATTGGTCGACACCGTCGGCTTCATCAACAAGCTACCCCACGGCTTCGTTGACGCCTTCAAAAGCACGCTCGAAGAGGTGCACACGGCCGATCTGTTGCTGCACGTGGTCGACGCCAGCAACCCGCACGCGGCAGAGCAGAGCGACGTGGTCGAGCAGGTGCTCAGTGAGTTGGAAGCGGCGAACACACCGCGGGTCACGGTGCTCAACAAGATCGATCTGTTGCCCCCGGGGCACCGCCCGCTGCCCGGCAACGGCACGCGCTGCGTGATCTCCGCACGGACGGGCGAAGGCATTCCGGCGCTGCTCGTAACCGTCGACCGTGCCCTGCAGGCGGGACGCGAACGCTTGGAGGTGCGCATTCCCGCGGCGCGCGGCGACCTGGTAGCGCGGCTGCATCGGTCGGGCACGGTCCTGCGCGAGGAGTATCACGACGGACACGTCGATGTGACGGCGCTGGTGCCTGCGAAGCTGGCCGGTCAGATGAGGAAGGAACTACTGGTGGCTCGTGCTCGTGGCTCGTGCTCCTAGCGGCATGAGAAGCTTGCGCTGCGCGATTCACGCACACGAGCACGACTCACGACCATGCTGACCCTGCCGAATTTCCTCACGTTGCTGCGGATCATGGCGATCCCGGTCTTCCTCATCCTGGTCAACAGCCAGCGCTACGGAGCCGCCTTGTGCCTGTTCATGGCGGCGGGGATCACCGACGTCGTCGACGGCGTGCTCGCCCGTCTCACCGACAGCAAGAGCGACCTGGGCGCGACCCTCGATCCGCTCGCCGACAAGCTGCTCCTCGTCAGCTCGTTCGTTATTCTCACGTGGCTGCACGCCGTACCCCCGTGGCTCCTCATCCTGGTGCTGACGCGCGACGTGGTCATCCTCGGTGGCTATCTGGCGATCTACTTCTTCAGTACGCCGATGGAAGTCGCGCCGACCCTGATCAGCAAGCTCAACACCTTCAATGAGATGTTCACCATCGGCTTCGCGTTGTTGACCTTGGCGCGCCCGGATATTCCCATGGCGACTGTGAACCTGGTTACCTGGTACCTCACCGGCACGACAACCACCATGTCGGGAATCCACTACGTGTACCGTGGGCTCCTGTGGTATCAGCGGCAGGGGACAGCCGTCACCTCCGGTTCGGCGTAGAGGCGCATGTTGATGCTCAGGAGATCTCTGCTGACCGTCCTGGCGATCCTCCTCTTACACCGCGCCGCGGCGGTGGCTGTCGACCAGGAGGCTCGCCGGCTGCTGGACCAGGTGCGACAGGTCAGTGATACGACGCGCAAGTGGACGGATCGCACACAACGGCTGAAGATCCGCATCATCGACCGGCGCGGCGGCGAGCGCTTGCGTGATCTCATGATCTACTTGAAGAAATATGCGGAAGACCGGACCCGCACGATCGTCTTCTTCGAATCACCGCCGGACGTGAAGGGCGTCGGTTTTCTGCAGTGGGCCGACCCGCACGCCAAGGACCAGCAGTGGCTTTACGTGCCGGAGTTGAAGCGCGTCCGGCAAATCAGCGGTGGCGCCAAACGTGAGAGCTTCGTGGGGACGGACTTCAGCTTCAACGATCTGGCCATCATCGGCCAGATCACCGAATGGTCAGAAGCCGATGCGCCCGCTACGCTGTTGCGTGACGAGACCGTGGAGGGGCGATCGTGCCACGTCATCGAGTTCACACCTGGCACCAAGGACTTTGGCTACGGCAAGGTGGTCATCTGGCTGCGCGCCGACGATCTGGTGATCGTCAAGTACTCGATGCACGACACCGCCGGGCGGCAGGAAAAGGTGCTCACCCTGGGCGACGTCCGCCCGGTGGGGCAAATCCCGACGCCGTTCACCATGGAGATGAAGAACATCGACAGCGGCAGCCACACGGTCGTTGATTTCACCGAGATCAAGTACGACACGCATCTCGGTGACGACCTGTTCACCCAGCGCGCATTGGAGCATGGCCTGTAGGCCGGTTCGGGTGGCGTGGCGTGCTCCGCAGCCGTCTGCGCCTCGTTAGCCACGGCCACGGCAAGATGAGCACAGGCTGGAGAGCCAAGTGGGCGTCGTCCCCAGTGGGGCGTAGCGAGCAGCCGCTTCCGGCAGCGCCGACGGTGAGTCCGGAGCCAGCACCGTCGCGCGTCGGAATCGCCGTGGCCGCCCGGGGGTGCGCGATCACAACGACCTGCCCACCCTCCGCGAGCATGGGCACCGCGTGCCCGGCGGCGCTACTACCGACCACATTTGTGAGGTTGAGTGGAAAGACACCGGGTTGTGCGTCGCCTGCAACGACAATTGTACAAGTGAACAGCAGTGCTGCATCCGGGATGGGCGCGTTGAGGTCAAAGCCAAAGACCAGCGCGCGAACGCGGTCCGGTCGCACGGAGAAGCCGCCCGAGCCCTTGTTGAGCGCGGGGTTCATCATGCACTGCGTGATCAGCGTAGCTGGTTCGAAGGTAATGTCCGCCTGCAGCCCAACCGCCGCCCCGAGGCCGCCGCGAAAGGTAACCCCGATTGTTGTCAGATCGCCCGGAGCCGCGGTGGCCGAACCGACCATGACCGCTGGGCAGAGGGCGCACGGCGTCTTGGTCGGCGTGGGCGTGCGCGTCGGTGGCGGCGTGCTGGTCGGCAGTGGCGTGCTGCCCGGCGGCCCAAGGACACTGACCTCGCCATCGACACCCACGAGGGCATAGGCAGGGCTGGTCGGATCACAGACCCCGTCATCAATGGCACAGACGGGACCAGCGTCCGTCCACGCGTACCCGCGAGTGAGGTGCAGCGGGAAGCGGCCCGGCGCGGCCTCCGGGGCGATGCGGGCGTCGCAACGGTACAGCACTCGCGGACTGCCCAACGCCGCATCGGAGGTGACCAACGCCTGCACCTCGGCGCAGTCGACCTCAGGTGCACAGCCGGGAGGCAGGAAGACAAACGTCGCATATGGATGCCGGATACCGTCGTCGACCGCGCATGCGGGGGCGCCATCGGTTCGCGTGCCGATGCGCAGCACATCGGGAAGGATGAGACCATTCTGCACTCCTGTGGCGTCGTGCTGGTCGACCACCGACCTGACCTCAATCACCACCGCACTGCCGGGAGCACCTTCGAGCGAGCCGGCCGCCAGGCAGAGTTGCGCTGCTTCACAGTCGGCAGACGGCGCGCCGCCCCAGCATGTGGCCGATGGCGACACGAGAACAACGATCGCGGATACTGCGGAGGACCACTTGGCGAGAGTATTCCGCCACTCCAGATCCATCGTGCAAGTATAGAAGAGACCGCGAACGGCAGTCGAGCGAAAAGCCCGAGGTCGAACGCAGCCGCGCCTTACTCTCTGCACCGCATTGACTTCATCGAAACGGACAGGTACACACTCTGCAACGTCGGCAACGACCTTTAAACTGGTCCTGAGAGGCCAGGAAGGGTGAAGATGAAGTTCTCACACAGCATACGGAGTTGGTAGGCCTCCTCGGTCACCGAGGGGGCTTTTTTTCGGCTTATGGCCAGCGAACGCGTGGTCCGCGTCGTTATGGATGCGCAGGCGATCGACCGGGCGCTCACCCGGGTGGCGCACGAGATCCTCGAGCGCAACAAGGGGACGAGCGCCCTGGCGCTGATCGGGATTCGCTCGCGCGGCGTGCACATCGCCGAGCGCTTGCGCGCCAAGATCCGTGCGATCGAAGACACTGACGTGCCGACCGGCATCATCGACATCACCCTCTACCGCGACGACCTCAGCCGCAGCCACCAACAACCCGAGGTGAAGGGCACACAGATCGGCTTTGCCATCGACGACAAGCGCGTGGTGCTAGTGGACGACGTGCTGTTCACCGGCCGTACGGTGCGCGCCGCGCTCGACGCGCTCATCGACTTCGGCCGGCCGCGCAACGTGCAACTGGTGGTGCTCATCGACCGGGGCCACCGCGAGCTGCCGATCCGCGCCGACTACGTCGGCAAGAACCTTCCCACGGCGGTGAATGAATCGGTCCAGGTACGCCTGCAAGAGAGCGACGGGCAGGACGAAGTGGTGATTGCCCGCACCGAGGAGGACTGACATGCCCTTCACGCATCGGCATCTGCTCGGTCTCGAAGGCCTCAGCCGCGACGAGCTGACGTTCCTGCTCGATACGGCCAGTTCGTTCAAGGAGATCTCGGAGCGCGACATCAAGAAGGTGCCGACGCTGCGCGGCAAGACTGTGGTCAGCCTGTTCTACGAAGCCAGCACACGCACGCGCGCCTCCTTCGAGATCGCCGCCAAGCGCATGAGCGCCGACTTCGTCAGCTTGTCGTCATCGACCAGCAGCGTCACCAAGGGGGAGACGCTGCTCGACACGGCGCGCAACCTGGCCGCCATGCGCCCGGACGCCATCATCTTGCGCCACTCCGCCGCCGGCGCACCGCATTTCCTGGCCGCCCGCCTCGAGTGCCCAATCATCAATGCGGGCGACGGCGCCCACGAGCACCCCACTCAGGCGCTGCTCGATGCGCTGACCATCCGCGAACGCAAGCGCAACATGGAAGGCCTCACCGTGGCCATCGTCGGTGACGTCCTGCATAGCCGTGTGGCACGCTCGAACATCTTCGCACTCAAGACGCTGGGCGCAACGGTGCGCCTCGTCGGTCCCCCCACGCTGCTGCCGCCCGAGCTGCGCGCCTGGGGCGACACGACGAGCAACCTCGCAGAAGGCGTGCGCGACGCCGACGTGATCATGATGCTGCGCATCCAACTCGAACGGCAGGGCAAAAACTTCTTCCCGACCGTCGACGAGTACTCGCGCTACTTCTGCCTCACGCAACGGGTCGTGGCGCACGCCAGGCCGGACGTCATGATCCTGCATCCGGGGCCGATGAACCGCGGCATCGAGATCGCCAGCGACGTGGCCGACGGCCCGTACTCGGTGATCATGGACCAGGTGACCAATGGCATCGCGGTACGCATGGCGGTGCTCTACCTGCTGGCGAACCGTCCGCGGATGGAGAGCGAGACGGAGCAGGAAGCGGTGGAGACGCCGGCACCGGCGCAGCCGCGGCGGCTGCGGCGGAGGGCCGGGTGAGCACGACGATCATCCGCGGCGGCACGGTCGTCGATCCTGCAAACCACCTCAACGGATGCCGTGATCTCGTCATCCAAGAGGGCGTGGTGACCGCGATCGCTGACGCCAACGGCAGCCACGAGACGAGTGACGCGGAGTGCATCGACGCCACCGGCTGCCTGGTGGTGCCCGGCCTGATCGACATCCACGTGCACCTGCGTGAACCCGGCTATGAGTACAAGGAGACGGTCGAGACGGGAACGCGCGCGGCGGTGGCGGGCGGTTTCACGGCCGTGGCGTGCATGGCCAACACCAACCCCGTCAACGACAGTGCCGCAGTCACCGACTACATCCGCGACAAGGCGGCCGCCGCCGGTCTGGCGCGTGTCTTTCCGATCGGCGCGGTGTCGAAAGGCCTCCAAGGCGAGGAGTTGGCGGAGATCGGCGAGATGCACCGGGCCGGGATCGTCGCGGTCTCGGATGACGGCATGCCGATCATGAACGGCGGCTTGATGCGCCGCGCCCTGGAGTACACGGCGATGTTCGGTCTACCGGTGATCGTGCATGAGGAGGAACGCACGATCGCCGCCGACGGTGTCATGAACGAAGGCAGCTTGTCGTTGCGGCTCGGCTTGAAGGGCGTGCCGGCCGCTGCCGAGGAGGCAATGGTTGGGCGCGACATCGCGTTGCTGGAACGCACCGGCGGGCGCCTGCACATCGCGCACCTCAGCACGGCCGGCAGCGTTCAACTCGTGCGGGCAGCCAAGCAACGCGGCCTGCCGGTCACGGCTGAGGTCACGCCGCATCACTTCACCCTGACGGAGGCCGCCGTCGACGGCTACAATGCCAATGCCAAGATGAATCCGCCACTCCGCACACAGCACGACGTCGACGCGGTGCGCCAGGGACTCGCCGACGGGACGATCGACGTGATCGCCACTGATCATGCACCCCACCATCGCGACGAGAAAGACGTGGAGTTCGACCAGGCAGCCAACGGCATCGTCGGCTTGGAAACGGCCCTGCCGCTGGCGCTCCGGCTCGTCGAGGAAACGGGGATCCCGCTGGAGACAATCGTCGCGGCGCTCACGGTGAACCCGGCGCGCGTGCTCAACCTGCCGCACGGAACGCTCAGCGTCGGTGCGCCAGCAGACGTGACCGTGATCGATGCGCAGCGCCGCTGGACCGTGGAGGCAGCACGCTTCCGCTCGAAGTCGCGCAACACTCCATTCGACGGCATGCAGATGCAGGGGCAAGCAATCCTCACCATGGTGGGCGGCCGCATCGTCTACCGTGCCGCCGCGGGCCCGAACGCATGAAGGCGCTGCTTGCATTGGCGGATGGCACCGTGTTCGAGGGCACGAGCTTCGGTGCGCCCGGCGAAGCCGGCGGCGAGGTGGTGTTCAACACCTCGATGACCGGTTACCAGGAGATCCTCACCGATCCGTCCTACTGCGGCCAGCTGGTCGCCATGACCTATCCGGAGATCGGCAACGTCGGCATCAACCCCGAGGACGTCGAGGCCGGCCGCCCGTTCGTCGAAGGCTTCATCGTCAAGGAGTACTGGGAACGTCCCAGCAACTGGCGCGCGCAACAGACCCTCGCGCACTACCTGCAAGCGCACGGCATCCCCGCTATCCAGGGCATCGACACCCGCGCCCTGGTGCGGCACATCCGCAGCCATGGAGCGCAGGAAGCCATCATCTCAACGACGGACCTCGACCCACAGATGCTCGCCGCAAAGGCCAAGGCGCGTCCCGGCCTCATCGGCCGTGACCTTGTCCAGCAGGTCACCTGCACGCAAACGTACGACTGGAACGAAGGGACATGGACGCTGGAGTCCGGTTATCAAAAGGCAGAGACCAGTAACCAGAAACCAACAACCAGGGGCCAGGGACCAGCAAGCCTGGAGGAACCCGCAACCAAAGACCCTCGCCCCTGCGTCGTCGCCTACGACTTCGGCATCAAGCGCAACATCCTGCGCAACCTCGTACGCGCCGGCTGTCGGGTGCGGGTTGTCCCGGCGGCGACGCCGGCTGCCGACGTGCTCGCAATGAACCCGGACGGCGTCTTTCTGTCGAACGGCCCGGGCGACCCGGATGTTGGGCCGTACGCCAACATCGTCCGCGGCCTGATCGGCAAGCGGCCGATCTTCGGGATCTGCCTGGGACACCAGATTCTCGGCCTCGCACTGGGTGGGCGCACCTACAAGCTGAAGTTTGGACATCACGGCGGGAATCAGCCGGTCATGGACCTCACGACGCGCAAAGTCGAGATCACCGCACAGAATCACGGCTTCGCCGTCGACGTCGACTCGCTCCAAGGCATCGCACAGCTCACCCACATCAACCTCAACGACCAGACGGTCGAAGGTCTGGCGCATGCCGAGCTGCCGCTGTTTTCTGTACAGTACCACCCGGAGTCCTCACCGGGCCCACATGATGCCAACTACCTCTTCGAGCGTTTCATGAAGCTGATGGCGCGAAGCCATGCCCAAACGTACTGACATCAAGAGCATCCTGCTGATTGGCTCTGGACCGATCGTCATCGGCCAGGCGTGCGAGTTCGATTACTCGGGCACGCAAGCCTGCAAGGCGCTCAAGGAAGAGGGCTACCGGGTCATCCTGATCAACTCCAACCCGGCGACGATCATGACCGATCCGGGCTTCGCCGATCGCACCTACGTCGAGCCGATCACCGTCGACATGCTCGAACGGATCATTGACGTGGAGCGTCCAGACGCGCTGCTCCCGACCATCGGCGGGCAGACCGGCTTGAACACGGCGATCGACCTGGCCGAGCGTGGCATCTTGGATCGTTACGGGGTTGAGCTGATCGGTGCCAAGCTGCCGGCGATCAAGAAGGCGGAGGACCGCGATCTCTTCAAGGCGGCCATGGAACGCATCGGCCTCGATCTGCCGCGCAGCGGCTACGCGCGCAGCATCGCGGACGCCATGGCGGTACGGGACCGCCTCGGCTTGCCGTTGATCATCCGGCCCTCGCGCACCCTGGGCGGTACGGGTGGCAGCATCGCCGAGACACCGGAGCAGTTCCTGGAGCAAGTGCGTCATGGCCTCGATGCGTCACCCACGCACGAAGTGCTCATCGAGGAGTCGATCGCCGGCTGGAAGGAGTTCGAGCTGGAAGTGATGCGTGACGGCAAGGACAACGTCGTCATCGTCTGCTCGATCGAGAACTTCGACCCCATGGGCGTGCACACCGGCGACTCGCTCACGGTGGCGCCGGCTCAGACCCTCACCGACCGCGAGTACCAGCGCATGCGCGACGCGGCGGCGGCCATCATGCGCCGGGTGAAGGTCGACACCGGCGGGTCGAACGTGCAGTTCGCCATCCATCCGGGAACCGGGCGCATGGTGATTATTGAGATGAACCCGCGCGTCTCGCGCAGCTCCGCGCTGGCCTCGAAGGCGACCGGGTTCCCCATCGCCAAGATTGCGGCCAAACTGGCCGTGGGCTATACTCTCGACGAAATCGCCAATGACATCACCCTCAAAACCCCCGCC
>DATKMS010000398.1:0-2361 GCA_035541735.1 Candidatus Margulisiibacteriota bacterium | reverse complement strand
CTGGCCGCTGAACGGATTGGCAGGGTTGTCGTCGTGTAATTGACGCCGCCGTGCATTCTGTTTGTCGCCGGCCTTGCGGCGGCGGTAGCTTTCGACGTTGAGTTCGAAGATCGTCGAGTGATGCACAAGCCGGTCGATGGCGGCGACCGTCATGCCGGGGTCGGGGAACACGTCATTCCAGCCCGAGAACGGTTGGTTTGCAGTTATCAGAAGACTTTTTCGCTCATACCTCTCGGCAATCAGCTCGAACAGAACGCTGGTCTCGGCCTGGTCCTTGCGGGCATACGACAGGTCGTCGAGGATGATCAAATCGAAGCGATCGAGCTTGGCCAGCGCGGAAGGCAACTGCAGGCTCTGGCGCGCGGCCTGCAGCTTCTGGACGAGCTCGCTGGTACGCGTGAACAGCACGCGGTAGCCGACGTCGATCAATGCATGACCAATAGCCGATCCCAGGTGGCTTTTTCCGACCCCAGGCGGGCCGAACAGGAGAACCGTGGCGCCTTTCTCCAGCCATGACTCTCCGGTGGCCAGCGCCGTGACATGCGCTTTTGAGACCATCGGCACGGCGCCGAAGTCGAAGGCGGCGAGCGTCTTGGTCGGGTCCAGATGCGACTCGGTACGGTGCCGCTCGATGCGTCGTTTGGCGCGTTCGGCCAGCTCGTGCTCTAGCAGTGCGCCGAGCAGGCGTGCGGCCGGCCAGGCTTCCTTGTCCGAACGCTCGGCGAACTCGGGCCACAACCTGCCGATCGTTGGCAAACGCAGCTCGTTGAGCATCAGGGCCAGGCGGCCACCATCATGCGCGGGCACGTTCATGCTGCCACCTTCTCGAGCAGTTCGTCATAGACGGCAACGGGCGGCATCTGAACTTCGACATCGGGGCACTGGGCCTCACGGGGTGCGTACTGTTCACGCAGCGCCTTGAGATCGGGAAGCTCGCCGGTTTCCAGCAACACATCAAGCTGCGCGGCCAGTACGGCCTCCACGCCGTGCAGGCCTGCAAGCTCTAGCAGGCCGACCATCGTCTTGCATGCGTCGCGCTGAGACAGGCGCGCATCGAGTTGTTCCCAGGTTCTGCGGTACGCCTCGCGCGGGAACAGGGCGTCACGAAACGCGAGCCCCTTGAATGCCTGGGGTTTGCGCTTCAGGGAGTCAATGAAGTGGCGGTAATCAAGCGCGTGGCGGTTGTCGTGCGCACGTGAGCCCCGAGCGGTGCTGTGCACCAGTACGCCGGACAGGTAACAGTCGAGCCGGTCGCCGTAGACGCGCACCTTCAGCCGGTGACCAATCAGGCGCGACGGCGCACTGTAGAGGATGCCCCGCACCGTGAACGTGCTGCAGCGGGTCACAGGAGCCTCCTCCTCGGCGAAGTCAGTGGTACGGTACTCCGGCAGATCCTGAAGCTGCTGGCGCTCGATACGGAACGCGGCGGCGCAGCGCCGGTTTCGGCGCAGCACCTGTTCGCGGATGAATTCGTCGTAGGCGGCACGGTCAACGAAGTCGCGGTGGCCACGCAGCATCAGGGCTTGATCGACTGCGTCCTTGAGATACCGGTGCGAGGATTCGACGCTTCCGTTCTCGTGACCCAGGCCGCGATTGTTGCGCGTGCCCTGCATCTCGTAGTGATCGAGCAGCGCCTTGTAACGGGTCGTGAAGTCCTCCTTCTCACTCAGGTTCTTGAAGGCGGCAGAGAGGCTGTCGGTGCGATGCTCGCGCGGGCAACCTCCCGCCTGCCACAGAGCATTCTGCAAGCCGTTGGCGAGGGCTTCGAAGCTCTCGCCGCCCTCGACCACGCAGGCGTACTCCCAGCGCGAGAATGCCAGTACGAAGTGATACAGCCGGTGCTCGAACGGTGCGCCGCCGATCGTCACGCACAGCTTGCTCATATCGGTGAAGTCGGACAGCCCGCGCACGCCGGGCTGATGCTCCTGGGGGAAGAAGATCTCCTGGCTGGGACCTTCGAGCGCCCGCCATTGAGAAATGCGTCGTTCCAGCGTGCGACGCATGCTGTCGGGATAGCGACCCGGGTGATCATCCTGCAGCTTGCGCAGGATCGTGATGCCCATCAGATGGGGGGCATTGCGCAGCAACGGCACGACCTCGCTGTCCCAGACATCGGCAAACGGATCGGGACGGGTGCGCCAGGAGCGCCGCGGCTTCTGGGATGGCAACGTCGCGTCACGCTCGATGCGGCGTGCGCTGCGTACGCTTATTCCTGCCTTCGCGGCCGCGAGTTCCTGCGGATGGTGTTTGCGCTTGTTCATGTAGAGGCGAACCTGTTGGTCGGTGATGCGGGTTCCAGACATGTGCTGACCGCTTCTTCTTTAAGAATCGATCAGCCATCCTATTGCCCCGCCGACGCGG
>DATKMS010000397.1:0-26577 GCA_035541735.1 Candidatus Margulisiibacteriota bacterium | reverse complement strand
TGTTCGACGCAGAGGACAACGAGCACGGCAAGTGCGATTAGCCGGTCCCGTGCGCGTCGAAATGGGGTGCACGCGGCCGTACCAAGGGTTGCGGAGGGATTTCTTTTGCAGGGGAATTTCGGCGCGCGAGTCGACGAGTCGTGCAAGCTTCGCGCTCTTGTAACAGGCGACTGGTAGGTTGCGCACCGTTGCGCGCCCAATTCGGCGTTCACCGCGAGTGGAGCAAGGAGAGAAGGAGATGGAACATACTACCGACGAGCAGGCGGCGGGAAACGAGCCAACGCACGAGCAGATAGCGCCGCGCGCGTTTGCACGGTTTATCTCTCGAGGCGCAACGCACGGGCAGGATCTCGACGACTGGCTTTGCGCTGAGCGTGAACTGCGTCACGAGGCCGAAGAACGACCGCAGGCATAGGCTAGGCAAAGGAGTGAAATGACATGACACCGAGAAAGCACAGGTTCGCGACTAGGTTGAGTACAAACTACAACTCATTTTTCTTAGTTGTTTTGCTTTTGAGCTTCGGCCCAGCGGCCGCGCGGGCTACCGACGCCCGCGGCGCCGACGGGGACATGAGGGACAGGGACAAGGATCGCAAGCCGGCGTATGCCATCGGGCTCTGGGGAGATCTGCCGTACTCCGACGTGCAAGCGCAGAGCGGCGTGCCGAATCTGATCGCAGACATGAACTCCCAGAGGCTCGCCTTCACCGTCCATGACGGTGACCTGAAGGCGGGTAATGGCACGCCCGGGTCGGTGACGCCGACGACCTGCAGCGACGCTCTCTACGACCAGGCGCTGGGCTATTTCAATTCGTTGGAATCGGCGGCGGTCTTCACACCCGGCGATAACGACTGGACAGACTGCGATCGCCCCTCCAACGGCGGGTTCAACTCGCGCGAGCGGCTCGATCACGAGCGGCAGGTTTTCTTTAGCACTCCCTATTCGCTGGGGCAGGAGCCGATCCGGCAGGAGGTACAGACGGCTAAGCTCTGCCTCGATCACAACAACAACTTTGTCAGTTGTGTCGAGAACCGCCGCTGGCTGGTGAATGGCGTAGTCTACGCGACGCTCAACATCCAGGGCTCGTGCAATAACTTGTGCGATACGGCTCCCGACCACGACGAATGGGCAGCGCGCAATCACGCTGATATCGTCTGGATGCAGGAGACGTTCGATGAGGCGGAGGCGAACGGCGCCGCGGCCATCATGTTCATCTCCCAGGCCGATCCAGGTTGGGACAAGTCGGACGCGACCCGGGCGCCGACGCGGGATCCCAAGACCTTGGCTGAAACCGATGGCCAGCCCGACGGCTTCCAGGATTTCCTGCTCGCGCTGCGTGAGCGGGTAATCGCCTTTGGCAAGCCGGTTGCGTATGTCCATGGCGATTCGCATTACTTCCGGATCGACCGCCCATTTCTCGATTCTATGGGGAGGCGGCTCGAGAACTTCCTCCGGGTCGAGACGTTCGGTGACAACCAGGCAAACGGTAACAACGATGTGCACTGGGTGAAAGTGATGGTCGATGCCCGCACCCGCGAGGTCTTTTCCTTCCAGCCCCAGATCGTACCCGCGAATCGAACTGCTGTCCCACAGCCGTGAGCGGACACATGGTGGCCGCAAACCTCAATGGTTTGTGGCCACCACCTTCCCTCGCACGGCGCGCAATCTGCCGGCAACGCTCGTGCTGAGCACCACGCTCATGCAAACCAATGGGGCACACTCGGCAGTCGCAATAGGAATCACAACCGGAGCGATATACAATGCAGCCATCTGCTGGGAACCTTCTGCCATGACGACCCGTACGCCAGAGCCGATGGCCGAGCCGAGGGGAACCTCAGCCGCTTTTGAACACACCCGCACCGGGATGCGGCCGGCGACGCTGAAAGCCGCTTTTCAGCACAACCTCAACTACGAAGTGGGCCGGCCCCTCGACATCGCCACCGCCGAAGAACAGTATCAAGCGCTGGCACTTTCGGTGCGCGACCGCGTCATGCAACGCCGGGTGAACCAGATCGAACGCGGCGAGCGGCCAGATGTCCGCGAGGTGGCGTACCTGTCAGCCGAGTTCCTGGTCGGACCGCATCTGGGCAGGAATCTCCTCAATCTCGGCATCACGGCGAACGCCCAGCAGGCCATGGCCGAGTTGGGTCTCGATCTGGAAAAACTGGTGGGGCTCGAGGAGGAACCGGGCCTCGGCAATGGGGGGTTGGGTCGCCTCGCCGCCTGCTACCTCGAGTCGCTGTCCACGCTCGGGTATCAGGCGATCGGCTACGGCATCCGCTACGAGTTCGGCATCTTCGACCAGATCATCAAGGACGGCTGGCAGGTCGAGACGACGGATAAATGGTTGCGCTACGGCAACGTCTGGGAGATCGCCCGTCCGCATTTTGCCCAGGTCGTCAAATTCGGCGGCCACACGGAGCCGTACACGGATGAGCACGGGCGCTACCGGGTGCGCTGGGTGCCCGGCCGCGTGGTCGTCGGCATCCCCTACGACACGCCGATTCTTGGTTACCGCGTCGATTCCTGCGGTCTCATGCGCTTGTGGAGCGCGGAAGCCGCGCAATCGTTCGATTTTGCCGAGTTCAACCGCGGTGACTACTACGGTGCGGTCGAGGAGAAGGTCGCTTCCGAGACCCTCTCCAAGGTGCTCTATCCCAATGACGAGAAGTTGGAAGGCAAACAGCTGCGCCTGGATCAGCAGTACTTCTTCGTCGCCTGCTCCATCAAGGACATGATTCGTCTGTGCCAGCGCCGCGGAGTTCCCCTCGACCGCTTTCACGAGATGTTTTGCATCCAGCTGAACGATACCCATCCGGCAATCGGGGTCGCCGAATTGATGCGGCAGCTGGTCGACAAGTACGAGATGCCGTGGGAGCAGGCCTGGGACATTACACGCCAGGCATTCTCCTACACTAATCACACCTTGCTACCCGAGGCGTTGGAGAAGTGGCCCGTGCCCCTGTTCGCCTCCGCTCTGCCCCGCCATTTGGAGATCATTTACGAGATCAACTGCCGCTTCCTCGACGCGGTCCGCATGCGCTATCCCGGTGACGAAGGCAAGGTGGCGCGTCTGTCGATCATCGACGAGAGCGGCGAACGGTACGTCCGCATGGCCAACCTGGCCGTGGTCGGCAGCCATGCGGTCAATGGCGTTGCGGAGCTGCACTCCGAGCTGGTCAAGACCCAGCTGTTCCCGGACTTCTACGATCTGGACCCGGCGCGCTTCTTCAATGTCACCAACGGCGTCACCCCCCGCCGCTTCATCGCGCTGAGCAACCCCGGCCTGACGCGGCTGATCGACGCGCAGATTGGCGAGGGATGGCTCACCGACTTGACCCGGCTCAAGGGCCTCGAGGCGCACGCCAACGACGCTGCATTCCAGGAGAACTGGCGTCAGGTCAAACGCGACAACAAAGTGCGGCTCGCCAACATCATCCGGCAACGGACCACGATCGCCGTCGATCCCGATTCGTTATTCGACATCCAGGCCAAGCGCATCCACGAATACAAGCGCCAGCATCTCAATGTGCTGCACATCATCACGCTGTACCAGCGCATCAAGCAGAACCCGGCCCTCAGCATGCCGCCGCGCACGTTCATCTTCGCGGGCAAAGCGGCGCCGGGCTACGTCATGGCGAAACTCATCATCAAGCTGATCAACGCGGTCGGTGACGTCATCAATCGTGACCCGGACGTCCGCGACCTCATCAAAGTGGTCTTTCTACCCGACTTCAACGTCAAGCACGCCCAGAACGTCTACCCCGCAGCCGATCTCTCCGAGCAGATCTCGACCGCCGGCAAGGAAGCGTCTGGAACTGGGAACATGAAGTTCTCCCTGAACGGGGCGCTGACCATCGGCACGCTGGACGGCGCCAATATCGAAATCCGTGCAGAGGTGGGTGCGGAGAACTTCTTCCTCTTCGGCCTGAGCGCCGACCAGGTCGCCAGCTTGCAAGCCGCAGGGTACAATCCTGGCGACTACTATCACGGCGACGCGGAGTTGCGCGGCGTCATCGATCTCATCAACAGTGGGCAGTTTTCGCACGGCGACACCCAGCTGTTCCGGCCGCTCACGGATAACCTGCTGTTCCACGACGACTATCTGCTGATGGCCGACTACCGTGCCTACGTCGATTGTCACAACGAGGTCAGCCGCGCGTATGCCGACGGCCAACACTGGACGCGCATGGCCATCCTCAACGTGGCGCGCATGGGGAAATTCTCCTCGGACCGGGCAATTCGAGAGTATGCGCGCGACATTTGGCACGTGTCGCCGCTGGCCACTGGGTGATCAGCGCGCGTGCTCACTTTGCTTGGCGTTGCTCGAGGAACTCGACGATGTCCGCACGCTCTCGTGCGCTCTTGATTCCCGGGAATGGCATCTCCGTCCGCGGCACGGCACTGTGCGGCGACGCCAGCCACTCCGTGAGTTTCTCGGGCGTCCAAACGAAACCGGCATCACGCAACGCGGGGCTATACTGATAACCTTTGGCGGAGCCAGCTGTGCGGCCGATCACTCCCGCCAGGGACGGCGCAATCGCGAACGCTCCGGGCTTCAGGGAATGGCAGCTGGCACACCGATTTCGGAAGTCCGCTTCCCCAGGAGCGTCGGCGCGTGCGGCTTCACCAATCAATCCCAGGGCAAGTGCAAGGCTGGCAACGACGAGATGCTTCGCGCTCATACTCTTGTAACACGGCCGCTTTCGAGGCGAACCATCGCCGCTGATCAACATACTTTCAAGGCCTCAACTCCCTTGTCGGTAAGCCAATACTCACCACCTCTGCCAAGACGCGCGAGCACGCCCTTTTTGACGAGCGAGTCGATCGCGCCGGCACGCGTTTGCGCGTCCAGGTCTGCGGGTCTCACCTGTCCAAATCGCAGGATTGGGAAGCCCTTTGAGCGGAAGCCATCGAGTACGATCCGCTCTTGGGGTGTGAGCAACATACATGCGCACCCAATCCGAGCGTGTCAGCGCCCGGGTCGCCGCGCCGGCGGTTGCACCGGCTCTGGTGCGGCGGCCTCAGCGGCGGCGTGTCGTTGTTGATCAAGCACGCCCTGTAGTGTGGTGACCTGCGATTCGAGTTTGGCCACCTGGTCCCGGACCTGCACGCTCAGCGCATTGATTTGCCCGCCGGTGCCGCTGGTCCGCCAGACAACCACCGTTGCCGCGGCCGCGGCCGCCACCATGGAACACGCCACCACCCACGCGACCATCTGGTTCCGCAAGTTGCGCAAATCCTGCTCGATCCGCGGCATGTATGAGTCGATGTCGTAGGACATGGCTGCCTCCTGATCCACCTGCAATTGTAACGCTCTTGTGAATCGTCGATTGCGATACTGTTAGGGATTCTTGCATCTTCT
Source organism: Candidatus Margulisiibacteriota bacterium (assembly GCA_035541735.1). Taxonomy (GTDB): domain Bacteria; phylum Desulfobacterota; class Binatia; order HRBIN30; family HRBIN30; genus DATKMS01. Next base: position 21,212 of record DATKMS010000397.1, on the reverse strand, counting down.
CCACGGTCTTAAAGTTCTGCAACGCATGTGCCCACCGCGGAGTCTCGCTGGGTGCGACGTTGGCGGGGACATCCGTCGCAGTTTTCGGAACGCGCCTTCGCGTCGCGCACGCGAGGCCCGAGTGCAGCGTTCATGCCTCGCGTGATCCACACCATCTCCGAAACATCACGCTGCCGCAAACCCTGAGCAACAGGCGCTGTAGTACAAGCCGCCCATGAACAGGATTGGGCTGCCTCGAAGAACGTTGCCAGATACCGAGATCTGGTCCGACTTTGCTATCGCTGACGTACTGGATCTGACGTCGCTGGGCGGCGGCGAGCCGCGCCACAGCCAGCACACGGGCATCAAGGCGCTGATGGTGGCCATGCTGGATGATGCGATCCAGTGTTACGTCAGCCCCACCGGACGCGTCCGCGCCGAGGCTGAATCATGGATTGCGAGTGGCAACCGGCGGCGGGCGTTCTCATTCTGCGTGGTGTGCGAGACTCTGGGTCTGGATCCCGATGCGGTGCGCACGGCAGTGCAGCGCCTGCCGCGCAGCAGTGGCCGCCGTCGTCGACCGATTCCACGCACCCGCTCGAATGCGCGTCGGACCGGAGCGGTGGAGCAGAGCGCAGCGCCGCAGTAGTGCCCGCGGCGGGCTCAGGGCAGCAGGACGCGGTCGTTGAAGCGATAGCCTACGCCGCGTACGGTGACGATCAGCTCGGGGTTGGCAGGATCGCGTTCGATCCGCAGGCGGAGGCGGCGGACGTGAACGTCCACGGTGCGCTGCGTGACGTGGGTGTCATTCCCCCACACCAGCTTGAGGATGAGCGTGCGATCGTAGACACGATTCGGCGAGCGCACGAAGAAGCGCAACAGCTCGAAGTCGCGCAACGACAGATGCACCGGGCGGCCGTCGAGCCACACTTCGTATGCCGCGAAGTCGATGCGTAGGCGGCCCTTTTCGTAGGCGTCGGGCATGGGATGGAGCAGCGGAGCCGTGGTGTCGGTGGAGGCCGGGCGTAGCGGGATCATCATCACGTACCGGGGGCCGGCGGGGCCGTCAGCGCCGCGGTCAGCGCCGCAATCGTCACCGCCCCACCCTCGCGCGCCCTGTCCATCACCTCCACGGCAGTGCCGTACGGCACCTCATCGGCCGCATCGAAGAACAGAATGTGGTCTTCCCGCGCCGCGAACATGCGGCGCAGGCGGCCGGGCAACTCTTCCATCTCCACCGCGGCGCCGTTGACCGTGATGGTCTTGTCCGGTGCAACGCGCAGGACCAGCGGCGGCTGCGGATCGTTGTTCAGCTCGGGCTTCTCGACCTCCTGCTTCTCCTGTTTCGGCGTGTGTACCCAGAACTTCTTGCTGAGCAGCGGCGTCATCACCATGAAGATGATCAGCAGCACCAGGACCACATCGACCAGCGGCGTGACGTTCATCACGGGCGTCGGACCCTTGCCCGATCCGGTGCCGACGTTCATTGCCATGATTCACTCCGCTGCCGGCGGTGGCGGCGCGCCGCTGCGGTGGCGCTCACCCACCATGAACGAGGTCCCCGGGAAACCAACCTGCTGCGCGCGCGCCAGGAACGCGCGCACGTCGCCGTAGTTGAGCCGTGCGTCGGCGCGCAGGACCAGCCGGCGCAACGGATCGACCGCATGCTCCGCGGCGAGATACTCGATGAGGCGATCCAGATCGTAGCGCTGGTCATTGACGTAGTACTCGCCCGCCTTCGGCACGCTCACCTTGAACGGCTCGTCCGTCTTCACGTCCGGGTCCGGGTTGAAGATGCCCGGCAACTCGACGGCGATGTCCTGATCCAAGCGCGGCGCCACGACCATGAAGATGATGAGCAACACCAGGACGACGTCGACGAGCGGCGTGACGTTGATGTCCGGCCGCACGTCGGGTGCCATGGGCGCCCTGCGCCGGTAGCCGGCGGTCACGCGCGCGCCTCACCGGCCGAGGCCCGTCGCGCGGCCATGCGTGCAGCGTTGGGCAGCTCGCTGCTGCCGCCCGGCCGTGCGGGTGGAATCGAGGCCGGGGCCGCCGGATGCGCGCCGCGTTCGGCCCAGTCCTCGATGGTGTCGAGCAGCTGGCCGGCCGAGTGATTCAGCATCAGCTCCTCCTGCGTGATCTTGCCGCTGAGGTAGTTGAACGCGAGCACGGCGGGGATGGCGACCGCGAGCCCGAGCGCTGTCTCGATCAGCGCTTCGGAGATGCCGGCGGCAACCGACGACAGCCCGCCGGAGCCGCTCGACGCGATGCCTTGGAAGGCGGTGATGATGCCGAGCACGGTTCCGAGCAGGCCGACGAACGGCGCCACCGAGCCGACCGTCGCCAGCAGCGAAAGGCCACGGCGCAGGTCGCCACCGATCTCCTCCATGAAGCGTTCGAGCAGCCGGCGCGTGCGTTCGACCGGCGGCAAGCCAGCGATGTCCGCCGTTTGCTGCGCATGCCGGAAGGTCGTCAGCCCGGCGCGCACCACGCGCGCCAGATGACCGCGCTTGTACTGCTCGGTGTGGGCGATCACGGCATCGATGTTCGCCTTCTCGATATCCACCGCCGCCCGTGCAGCGAAACGGCGCGACGCGGCGCGCGACCGGCGCAAGGTCAGCACGCGCTCGACGAACACGGTCAGCGAGGCCAGGCCCATGACGAACAGAATGCCGGCCACGGCCATGGCCGGCACACCCATGTGTTGAAAGATCTCGTTCAGACTGAATTGCATCGCTCTGCCCCTCTGCCGCCCCGTGACTCTGTCGGCGGCGCTACGCGTTCAGCTTGAATGGAATCTGAATGATCCGATACACGGTGATCGGCTGGCCCTTGTAACGCGCCGGCTCATACCGCCAGCTCTTCACCGCCTTGACCGCCGCGCTGACGAACGGCTCGTCACCGCGCATGACTTGGATGTCGGCCACGCGTCCGTCCGCAAGGATCACCACCTTGAGGATGACGGTGCCCGTCTTGCCCTCGGCGCGTGCCTGCTGCGGATACGCGGGGATGCTGTTCGTCTTGAGCGGCAGCGGCGGGTCGGCATCTTCCGGCAGGGCGATCGCCCCGACCTGCCCACCAGCCACGCCGCCTTGCATGCCACCTTCCAAGCCCGCCGGGTCGCCCTGCCCGGGCTCTCCGTACACCGCGATGCCCTTATCCTGGCTCGGATCGGCCTCCGGCGGTGCTTCCTTCGGCATCTCCTTCGGTGCGACCAGCTCCTTCGGCGGTGGCGGCTTGTCGAGCTTGCGCACTTTCATGTCCTTCGGTATCACCGGGGCCGCCGCCGGGGCCGGTTTGGGTTTCTCCTCGATCGCCGGAGGCGGCGGCGGTGGCTCCAGCTTCGCGACCTTCTCGACAAATGTGACGTCCACCGGTTTCTCTGTAGCGATGCGCTGGGTGGCCGTGCCGACTGCCAGCAGGAGAACGACTATACCGACGTAAACAGCCGAAGATGTGAACAGTGCCGTCAGCCACCGCCCCGGCACATGCTCCATTTCGCCGTAATGACCAAACGCTATCAGAGTTTCGTCCATGTCCCCCGGGCGTGAGTTCAGCCGTCTGAACACCACTCCGATTGTCCTATGCCACTGCCGAAATCACAGATCGGTTACGGCCCGATGAAGATGCGGTGACGGAAGCGTGTCACCGACCCGCGCGCGGCACCGCCCGTCAGCTGTTGAAATTGAAGCCGATGAATTTGTAGCGGCCGTTCACCTCGGCGATGTAGCCGCTGGGCAATGTTTCTTGCGTCCCGTCCTTGTCCGCGATCTCCATCCGCACTTCACCGAGCGCCTTGTACCCGCCGAATTCACGCACACCCTTGGTGAACTTCAGCTCTTTTCGCACGTACTGTTTGCCGCCAAATCGTTGCAACATGACATACCCGACATCACGGCTCTTCTGATCGAGCATCCGCCAGAAGTAGAGGCTCGTCGTCTCGTCGACGTGCCGCGGCGCCGCGCCCGGCTTCACGGTGCCGGGAATGATGATGTCGCGGTACTCATGCTCGGTCACCCGTAAGCGGTGTAAGCCCTGTTCGTCCCGCGCCGCCAACGCGGCAAGCAACCGGTCGAGCAGCGCATCCACCGACGGAGCGCCGTTGGCCAGCTGCCGCTGCGCCGGCGGGTGCGCGCTCGTCGCGGCCAGTGCGCTAGCAGCACAGAAGAGAAGGAACACGGCAGTACGCAGCAGTTGCATGGTGGGTGTCTTTCTCGAAATCGATCTTGGGGGAACTGGCCAGAGGCGGCACCAGAACCGCCTCTGGCCAAACCGGTGACGGAGGAGGAGTCACATCACCAGCAAGTCCCGCCTCCTCAGTTCACATCGAAGCTGATCCAGCGCGAGAAGCGGTCGGAGCCGCTCCCCGGCGGGTCCATCCAATTCGCGTTCGGACCGCCATTCGGATTGAAGGCGCCGATGTAGTTGGTGGTGTCGAAGCTGTCGTCGATCTTGTGGCAATCCACCGCCGGCGGGAAACCCGCGGTCGACTTCGGAATGACGTTCGGAATCTTGGCGGGGTATGGCCCACTGGCGAGGAAATCATCCCACCGGGTCGACTGGGTGTGCGTATAGATTTGCGGATCGGTGCCGGCACCACTTGCCGGCGTCACGTTCGTGCTGCTGGTCAGCAGGCCGTACCACTGTGAGGCCGTGCAGTTTCCCGACGTCGTGCCATCGATCTGCTTGGAGCCCGTCCCAAACGCTCCCTGGCCGCCGTTGTCGAAGCACAGCGTGCTCTCGACCAGGAGGAACGGATCGGAGGTCTTCAGTGTCGTCGAGTTGCTACAGGCGAAGCCGGCCGTGGAGCTGTCATTCAGGTTGATGCAGGAGCCACGGAAGTTGCTGACGATGGCGTTCGCCACCGTACCGGCGGTGCCGCGGCGGAAGAACAGACCGCCTTGCGAGCCGAGGTTTGGATCGTTGTCGCGGCTGCCGACCAACGTCACGTTGCAGAACTTGGGATTCGAGCGCGGCAGGTCGTCGAAGCCAAACTCGCTGTTGTCAGCCTCCATGCCGCGGCTCTGGTTGCCGGTCTGCAGATGCGGTCCGTACTGGATCATGAAACCGTACTGCCTGGTGCCGGTTGTGCCGAGCTGCCAGTCGAAGCCGTCGTCGCCGCTCGCGGATGAAACGAAGTACTTCACGTTGACGGTGCCGCCGAACCACTCGATGGCGTCGTCGAACCCGGAGTTGGCTTGGATGTGATCAATCACGGTACCGTTGCCCACGCCGTTTAGGGTGATGACGTTGAGTTCGTTGTTGGGCGTGAACTCGATGCCGGAGAACTCGACGCGCGTGTATCGCAGGATACCGCTGCTGTCGGTGGCGTCGCAGCCGCCGTACGGCGCCGGAATGCCTTCCGCGACGTTCAGACAGTTGGGCCGGTTGACCGTCGACTTGCCGTTCAACAGCAGGCCGCCCCAGTCGCCGACATCGCGCTGGCCAACGGGTTGACCGCTGGTCATGATGATTGGCTTCGAGGGTGTCCCTTGTGCGTCGATTTTGGACCCGGGCAGGAAGATGAGCACGGCCGGGTTGGCGGTGCCGGTGCCGAGACCCTTGACGATCACGCCGGGCTTCATGGTGATCACGGTGGTCGGACCGTTGGCCGGCGACTGCACGAACACGGTCCCGGTGACGATCACCGCACAGTTGGCTGGCCACGTCTGACTCGCGGTAATGGTCTGCCCCTTGACCGTGGCGGTGGGCCGGCCGGTATCAGCATCGGTTTTCCCTGTACACTTGATCTCCGGACCCGGGCCCGTGCAGATGTCGAAGAGCGTCTTCAAACCGGCAATGTGAGCCACGAGAACGGCGAGGTCGGCGTTGTCGACGTTGCCGTCCTTGAACAGATCAGCGCAATCGCTCGAGTTGCCCGTGCCGCACACGTTCGGCACGCTGCCGCCGGCAACCAGGTTCGACAACGCCAGCGCGTCGCTGACGTCCACCTTCCCGTCGCCATTCAGGTCGCCACAGGCGGCTCCCGCCACCCGCGCGCCCACCACAGCCGCAAGCACGGCTGCTGCTACAAGTGTCTTCCACGCGTATGCCATTGTCTTCTCCTTTGTCTGCGTCATGCGAGTCCCCTCCTCACGGCACCGAGACTGCGCAGGTGACGCCGGTGACGACGTTCTGGCCGGTGTCGGAAGCCGACTCGACGTGGCATATGAACCGATCCGCGGTTGGAGCCCCGGCGCCTGCACAGGTGTCCATGTTCACTTGGAACGCCGGCGACAAGGGAACGGAACCGCTGCCGGCGAGCAGCCCGACGCGCACGGCATAGTCGAGATCGTTCGCGGTGACGATGAGGCTCGGATCGGCGGTGAAGCGGCTGCTGTCGGTGGACACTCCCGACCCGGGAATGGCGACCACGCCGTCGGGATATTCGACGAAGACAGACAGTGCGCCCAACGCGGTCGGCGAGTTGACCTTGACGCTGATCGACGCCGCGCTCCCTCCTGGTTTGCAGGTCGCGACGTTGCAAGTCGACGGACACGCATCGGCGAAGTTGGCGTTGCTGTCGTCGCAGGTTTCGGACGGAATGCAGGTGCCGCCCGGGCAGTCCAGACTGCTCCCACAGGTGTTGGCGGAATTGTTGCTGCAGTGCCCGTCGATCTTGCCGTTGCCGCACGAGGGGTTGCACTCCGGATACGGCGCGCCACCGGCCGGCGCCGTGAGCCGATCGGTGCAGGAGGTGCTGAAGTCGGCGACGCAGGCGATGCAGTTGGCGAGGTCGGTCACCGAGCTGATGTCGCCGCGATTCGTTGGCCCGGCGCACGACGTCGATGTCCCCGGGACCGTAAAGGCAGGGCAGGTGAAAACGGTGGCGATCTGCTCGGCCGTGAGACCGGAGCAGGCGGAGGCGATCGAGTTCTGCAGCGTCGTGCGTGCAGCGTTGATGGCAGTCGTCGCCGTCGCATCAGGACACGATCCCGAACCGGCCAGCGCCGTATCCTCGCAGGTCTTCAGTGCCGTGCGCTTGGCGTCGGCGAACGTGGCGCCGGCGTCTGCCACTGCGGTCTTGCACGTTTCCAGACTGGAGTTGCTGGACTTGGCGGTGAGGGTACCGAAGAAGAAGGAATTCAGGTCGGTTGCCGCTGCGCCGGCGAGACAGGTACCGCAGTTGCCGGCGTCGATGGCCGTGAGCAACGGGAAGTCGCAGCCCGGCACGCACTTGATCTGTACGCCCTTCACCTTGCCGCAGTCCTTGTCCACCTTGCACGCCAGGCCGTTCTTCTTGCCGCCGCTGCAGACCGCGCCCGGTAGCGAATTGTTCTTGAAGGCAGGGCAGCGCGCCGCTGGCTGGCAAAGACCGCTGCTGGCGCGGGCGTGGGCGCCGCTACCGGCAGTGCAAAAGCCGCTGCTGCAGGTGCCCGTCTTGCACGCGCCGGAGATGGCGCCGCAGGTTCCCCCGCCGGGACAGTCAGTCGCCGCGACCTTGCACGGCGCGCCGGCAGCGGTCCCGCCTGTACAGACCTTACCGCAATCGGTGTCGGACGCACACGACTGGTTCAGGAAGGGAGCGCCGGGCGCCGTGCACAGGCCGCAGTCCTTGTTGCTCGAGCACAGCGCCTGTTCACAGATTCCCGAGACGCTGTCGAGCAGGTTCCCGGTGTTGCAGCCGCCGTCACAGGTTCCGCCGGGGCAATCCGAGTTGGCGCTGCACCCTCCTTGGTTGTTGCTGCCGCCGTTACAGGAGCCAACGTTGCCCGCTCCCGGAGGCGCTTGGCCTTCGAGCCAAGGGCAGAAGCCCTTGCCCTTCACGCACGCTTTCCTTGCCTTGTCGTTGCTGCAGTCGACGCCGTCCTTGCTGCCGCCGATGCACGTGCCGGCCACACAGGCGTGATCGGCGCAGCTCGAGTTGAAGGTACACGACTCCTCGTTCTTGGCGCCGCCGACGCACTGACCGGGACACTCGGTCTCGCGCACGCACGGTTCGCCGGGCCGGTCGCCTGCGCTGCACGCCTTGGCCAGCACCGGGTTGCCGCTGGAGCCGTCGCTGCCCCAGCCGATCGAGGACAGCGAAGCTCCGTTGCACGCCTTCTTCACGGCGCTCTGTGCCGTCTTCAGGGCCTTCTTCAAAGCGCTCTGAGTGGTCTTGGCGTTCAGGCAGTCGGTGATTGCGGGCAAGGCGCCGCTGCGCTTCTGATCCTCGCAGGCCTGCAGCGTGGTGAGCTGCGTATGCTCGAAGGCGGCTGCCTGGTCGGCAATGACCTGTTTACAACTCTGCGCCTGCGCGCTGCGGCTCAGCACCATCAGCAGCGCACTGGCGGCGCACGCCGCCAGCACGCGCGCTCGACTCCTCCATGTATTGCGGCACATATCGTCCTCCTTCCGTTGAGTGCGTCCGAGCCCCCGCAGGATCAGCGACGCACGGTTGTGCAGGCACCACCCATTCACAAGAATTTCGTGACCCGATGCGCGGCACTCTGCTTTGCATCCAAATGACCATTCATGTTCGCTACGTTCTTCATCACGCACGGCAGCCTAGCGGTGCGACGTTACGACAAAGTGTTGCCCCCAAAATGATTGTGTGACGTTGCCTCGACCAGCGTCGCGGGGGTGTGTAGCACCGCGCACGTTACGAGAGCGTTGCCCGCGTATGATTCTTTCGCGAAGCGTGCTTCGCACGATCGTCACACAACCTTTAATTGACAGTAACTCTGCCGTCATCACGCGTGCGCTATGTGCTGGCGCGTTCTGCGGCGTCATCGCACGCGGCGCGTGGGCTGCGCCGGTGCGCGGCTGCGGGGGCGAACAGCTGAATGAATGGCGTCCGAAGATGCCGCAGCGGCGCGGCGGTGTGCGGCATGGTCCTGCTGGCGACCACGCTCTCCGCGCGGCTGGCGGCGCAAACAGCTGCGCCCGCAGGAGCGGCGCAGGGCACGATCGCCGGACGCGTGTTGGACCGCTCGACCGGCGATCCGATCATCGAAGCGGGAGTTGAAGTGATACAAACCGGCAAACGCGTGCGCACCGACCTCGACGGCAAATACAAGCTGACGTTGCCACCGGGGACCTACGAGCTGCGCATCTTTGCGCCGCTGTACAAGGGCACGCGCCTGCAAAATGTCGCGGTCCGCGCCAACAGCGTCACCACCGCCGACGCCAACTTGCTGCCGGAACAGAAGGCCTCAGTGGAGGTCGTCGAGGTGGTGGCGCAGGCCGACAAAGCGGCCGAGGCCACCCAGCTCCTGGAGCGCAAGAACAGCCCGGTGGTCAGCGACAACCTGTCCGCCGAGAGCATCAAGAAATCGCCCGGCTCCAATGCCGGAGAGATGGTCAAGCGCGTCCCGGCGGTCACCATCCAGAACAACAAGTACGTCTTCGTGCGCGGCCTGGGCGAACGCTACAGCGGCGCGGTGCTCAACAACAGTCGCTTGCCGAGCACCGATCCGAACCGGCGGATCGTACCGATGGACCTCTTTCCGGCAGACTTCATCCAATCGCTGAACGTCCTCAAGAGCTACACGCCGGACCTCCCGGGCGACTTCTCCGGCGGACTGGTCGACATTCGCCTCAAAGACTATCCAGAGCAGCTGTCGTACACCCTCGGTGCGACCGCAGGTGGCAATACCTACGCGACCTTCAAGAGTTTGCAAACCTACCACGGCAGCCAATTCGACTACTTCGGCGGCGGCAACGGGTTTCGCTCCTTGCCCGGCTCGATTCCGACGCAGCTCCTGGGCACGCCGTCACTGGCGCAAGGCCGCGTCTACGCCAGCGCCTTCAACGACATCTGGAACGTGCAGAGCGAGCAGGCGGCGCCGAACTATGGGCTCAATTTTTCCGTCGGCGACTCGAAGGGCCCTGTGGGCGCGCAACTGGGCGGCATCTACACCACCGAGTACAAGGCGCGACCCAACGAGTTGGCGCAGAACTTCGCCAATGCAAAGTCGACCGCTCAGGGCGGGGGCTTCGAACTCACGCCGGCCGGCAACCTCGCTGGCAGTCGCGACACCTTTGAAACGCGACTGGGCGGTGTGTGGACGTCCGCTTGGCAACCGTCGGCAACCGACAAGGTCACCTTCCGGGCGCTCGTCAACCAAAGCACCTTCGACGAAGTGCTCAACGGCACCGGCTGCGACCGCAACCAAATCGCGGGCACCACCTGCAACCAGACGATCGCCCAGTACCGCCTGCAGTACACCCTCGACCGGCTCGGCTACGGGCAACTGGGCGGTGAGCATCATGTCGACGGCATCGACGTGAACTGGCGGACGGCGCTCTCGGAGACGGTCGAGGATCAGCCGGATACGCGCTTCGTGTCGTACAACCTCTTTCCGAACCAGCCCCGCCAGATCAACGCGGCGAACGACCCGGGCTCCGAGTCATTGGAACGGCTGTTCGGCAGCCTCGAAGAGCACCTCTCGGACTCCGCCGTCGATTTCACCACGCCCTTCAAGACCGGTCTCCCGTTCACCGATGTCTGGGCGGGCTTGCCTGCCAAGCTCAAGTTCGGGACCGCCTATTCCTACCGGCATCGCACCTTCGATTTCCGCCGCTTTCTCTACGACCGCATCACCTACGTCGGCATCGACCCCAGTGATCCTGCCGGTGGGCTGCTCGTGCCCGAGAACATCGGCGTGAACTTCCGGTTCCGAGAAGGCACGCGGCCGAAGGACTCGTTCACGGCATCGCAGGACATCGCCGCGGGCTATAGCATGGTCGATCTGCCGATCCTGCCGGGTACGCACGGCGAAGCGGGGCAGTTGCTGAATCAACTGCGCCTGGTGGCGGGAACACGCGTCGAGTACTCGTACATTGCCACGCAGTCGTTCAACGATCTGAACGAACCGGTGCAGACAACGATCAACGAAATCGACCCGCTGCCCGGCATCAACCTCATCTACAGCCCGCACGAAGAGACCAACGTGCGCCTCGGGTACAGCCGCACCGTTTCACGGCCGGAGTTCCGCGAGCTGACACCGACCGAGTTTCCCGTGCCCAACGGGGAACGTACGGTCATCGGCAACCCATTTCTGACCTCCGCGACCATCGACAGCGTCGACCTGCGCTGGGAGAGGTTCCTCTCGCCGCTGGAGCTGCTCTCCGCAGGGTTCTTCTACAAGCACATGTCGAATCCGATCGAGCAGATCGTCATCGGCCAGAGCGACGGTGAGGCGGACAGCTGGAAGAATGCGCAGGACGCAACGCTGTGGGGTTTCGAGTGGGAGGCGCGCAAGAACTTCGGGTTCCTGACGGCGCAGTACGCCCGCCTGCATCTCGACTCCGGCGAGTGGCTTTCGCATCTGAACCTGGTGAGCAACGTGGCGTACATCAATTCCACCGTCAACGTCGGCACGGCGGACCTCAACGACCCCTTGTGCCGGGAGGACCCCAGATTTTGCGTCCAGGTGCAGACGTCGGCCTCACGCTCGCTCCAGGGCCAGGCACCGTACGTCGTCAACGCCGTCGCGGAGTACGAGATCCCGGCGTGGCAGGGCGTGGCGCGACTGCTCTACAACACGGTCGGCGAGCGCATCGTCGCCGCCGGCACGGGCAACCTGCCGGACATCAACGAGCAACCACGCAACCAGCTCGACTTCATCCTGATCGGCAAGATCAATCCGTTCGGGACTCCGCTCACCGCCAAGTTTGCCGCGGAGAACATCTTCAACGACGCCTACCGACAGACGCAGGGGGACGAGGTCGTGCACCGCTATCGCACCGGGGTCAAGTTCACATTCGGTATCTCGTACACGTACTGACAGTCAGGAGGTATGCAGATGAAGAGACAGCACGTAGTCGGGTCGCTACTGATGGCTATTGCGTTCTGTGGGGCGCTGGCGGGGCCGAGCGGCGCGCAATGCACCGGCGACTGTGACGACGACGATCAGGTCTCGGTGGGCGAGGTGATCACCGGCGTGAATATTGCGCTGGATATCACGCCACTGACGGAGTGCTCCTCGTTCGACACCAACCAGAGCAACACCGTGAGCGTCGACGAGATCCTCGCCGCTGTGAACAACGCACTCAACGGCTGCCGCCCGCAGCCGACGCCCACCGTGCGGCCGGGTGTCTGTGGGGACGGAGTCGTCGACTTCGCCCTGGGAGAGACCTGCGACGATGGGAATACGCTCGACGGTGATGCCTGCCCCGCCACTTGCCGGATCCGCACCTGTACTGCCTCAGGAACGCACGTGCGCGCCGACGTACAGTTCAGCGCGCCCGCCGGCGTCGACCTCGCCGGTATCGTCGTGTTCGTGCGCTACCCCGACGGCGTCGTCCGCATCCCCGGAACGGCCATGGACGCATCGGTAGTCAACAGCATCCTGAACCTGTCGGATAACGCCTTCAGCACCCCGAACGACCTCGACTACGCCCTGCGCGTCGTGATCTTCACGCCCGACTCGTCAGCGCTTCCGGCCGGCCGCTTGTTCACCATCCAGTTCGAAGGGTGCACGGGTGCGTCGCCGCCGCAGGCCAGCGACTTCACGTGCAGCGTCGAGAGCGCGACCGGCACGAACAACGACCCGGTCAACGGCGCCACCTGCTCCGTTAGCCTGCCATGATCCAGAAACGTGTGGTGTGGTCCTTGGTGCGCACCGCGGCCGCCGTGTGGGTCGCCGCGCGGACCGTGGTGGGGACACAACTTGTGTTCGCCGCTCCCTGCGTGGGTGATTGCAACGGCAACGGCGTGGTGCAGCCGGGTGAGTTGAATACGAGCGTCGCGCGCATACTCAACTGCCAGAGCAGGTCAACGGGCCCCTGCGGTACGACGCAACCACCTGACTGCGCCAACGCGGACAAAGACGGAAACGGGATCATCAATGCCGGGGAGTTCAACAACGCGATCTTCAACGTGCTGTACGGCTGCCCGCCAACGGAAACCGCGACACCGCTACCATCGATGACTGATACTCCCCTTCCCACGCTAACTCCGACCCTCATCGTGACCGCCGTGACAGCCCCGACAGCCACCGCGACACCGACCACCACGCCAACGCTGGAACTGATGACGGCAACTGCCACCAGCACGCTCACACCGACGCCTACGGCGACACCGCAGGCGACAGCCACAGCGAGCGCAACCGCCACGCCGGCGGCCACTCCGACGACGCGCCCCGCGGTGTGCAACAACGGCGTCTTGGAAGACGGCGAGACGTGTGCAAAGTGCCCCACGGATTGCAAAGTGAAGAGCTGCACGCCAACGTCCACCGTGGCAACCTTTTCCGTGGCGTTCGCCCCACCACTTGGAGAGAACCCGACATCGGTGACGGCGCTGGTTGGCTATCGCAGCAGTGTCGTGAGCATCCCCGGCAAGGGCACGGGCTCGTGTCAGGGCGGCAGTAAAGACGGAAAGGCGTGTAGCAGCGGGGCCGACTGCCCAAGCGGGCAATGCGTACTGCCCAAGAGCCGCGTCAAGAATACTCCGCCCGCCTCCTTCGTCGCTGTGAACGATCTCGACTACGCTCTGCGTGTCGTGGTCACGCGCTCCAACCCGATCGCCCCGGGGCGGATCTTCTCGGTGGATTTTGATACGTGTCAAGGAGCGCCAGCACCGACGCTCGCCGACCTCGCCTGCAGCATCGACGGGTGCGCCAGCTCCTTCGGTCCGATCGACGGCTGCACGTGCACCGTCGTCACCCCGTAGCTCGTGAAAGGATTGTCGATGATGTCGTCCGCGCCTGTTCGCTCTCTTGCCTGTGCCGTGATCGGCGCCGCCCTGGTCGCTGCCTGCGGCGGCGGCACGACACCCGATCCGTTCCAACTGTGTGGCAATGGCGTGATCAATCCAGGGGAACAGTGCGACGACGGCGATAGCAACTCCGACTTCGGCGCGTGCCTGACGACGTGCCAGACTGCATACTGCGGCGACGGCTGGATATACGCCGCCCAGGAACAGTGCGACAAGAACAACTTCGGGTATCCCGACCCACGCGACCCCCAGACCTGCACGAAGCTCGGCTTCGACGGCGGCACCTTGCTCTGCACCGCTGGCTGCCGCTTCGATACCGCAGGATGCGGGCCGACATTCACTCCAGTCGCCACCGTGGTGCAAACGCTGACACCGAGCTCGACATCGACGCCCACTCCCGGAACCAGCTGCGGCAACGGCCTCATCGAAGCTGGCGAGACCTGCGAGCAATGCCCGGCGGACTGCCGCGTTCAACCGTGTACGCCGAGCGCCACGCAGGCGTTCTACACCGTGAGCTTTGCGCCGCCGGCGGGACAGGATGCGACGTCGGTCACCGTTCTGGTCGGCTATCGCAGCTCGGTGCTGAGCATTCCGGGCTCGGGAACCAGCGCGTGCATGGGAGGCAGCAACGACGGCCACGCCTGCGGCAGCAACGCCAATTGTCCGGGCGGGCAATGCGTGCCACGCAACCGGGTCACGAACACCCCGCCGGGCTCGATCGTCGGTGTGAACGACCTCAACTACGCTCTCCGGGTTGTCATCACGCGTTCTCCGCAGATTCCTCCGGGTGCCCTCTTCACGGTCGACTTTGACACCTGCACTGGCGCCGTTGCCACGTCGTCGGACGTGAGCTGCAGCATCCCGGCTTCAGGGTGTGCCGGCCTGTTTGGACCGATCGACGGCTGCACATGCACGGTGTCGGGCCCGGCGAGCGCGCCATGAAGTCGGCGGCTGTGCCCCGCCCCACGCCTCGTGCTATAGGCAGCGCGTGGGGAGGGGGTATGAAGCCGGGAATGCAGCGCGACATCTTGGTGGCCTTCTGGTTGCTTTTCGACGAGTTCGAAATCGGCGAGGACGACCCGCCGGCGCCAACCGATCCACCCAATCGCGCCACGCCTACGGTTGCGGCAAAGCAACCGGCGAAGCCGAAGCGCAACGGCGGGAAGGCTCGGCGGCGGGTCTGAGAGAATAGTCGAGAGTCGACAGTTCAGAGGCGAGAGAATCAGCCCTGTCGACTCTCGGCTGCGAGAACCTACTCCGGCTTGTAGCTGTGTAGCGTGCTGATGTAGTGGGCACGCTCGAAAGCCGACGCGTCGGCGACGTTCTGCTGACTCATGCTGCCGCGCATCTGGTGCACGGAGTCGTACTCGTGTGCCTCCATCCATTCGCGGATACCGTTTTCCACCGTGCGGATGTGGTCGACGCCGCGCTGCAGCAGCACCGAGCACAGCATGGTGACGTTGGCCCCGACCATCAGCAGCTTGATCACATCTTCGGCTTCGTGCACGCCACTGGTGGCCGCCATGTCGGCGCGAATGCGCCCGTAGAGAATACCGATCCAGGTGAGCGGCAGGCGCATCGCCTGCGGCGTGCTCAGCAGAACGCGCGGCCGCACCTCGAGCGCTTCGAGATCGATGTCGGGCTGATAAAAGCGGTTGAAGAGCACCAACGCATTCGTGCCGGCGTCGTCGAGGCGCTTCGCCATGCGCGCCATGTTGCTGAAGAACGGGCCGAGCTTGAGCGCCACGGGGATCGTCACCACCGACTTCACCGCCTGCAGAATGTCGATGTACGTCTGCTCCACCTGCTCAGCCGTGCGCTGCAGGTCGGTGGCAATGTAATAGATGTTGAGTTCGAGCGCGTCGGCACCCGCCTCCTGCATCTGCTTCGCGTAGTTGGTCCAGCCGCCGAGCGAGTTGCCGTTCAAGCTGGCGACGATCGGGATGTCGACCGCCGCCTTCGCTTTGCGAATGTGGTTGAGATACTCCTCCGGTCCAAGGTGAAACTCCGGCGGCTCGGGAAAGTAGGTCAGCGCCTCCGCGAAGCTTTCCGTGCCCTCAGTCAGGTGGTGATGCAGCTCGAAGCGGTCGAGCACCAACTGCTCTTCGAACAGCGAGTACAGCACCACCGCCGCGGCACCGGCGTCTTCCATGCGCCGGATGGTGTCGATCTCCTCCGACAGCGGCGACGCCGAAGGGACGAGCGGCGACCGCAGCGTCAGGCCCAGGTACGTTGTGGTCAGGTCCATGGCGTAACTCCTCAGTCAGAGTGCTGGGTGCTGAGTGCTGAGTGGCGGACCCGTTCCTCCGACTCAGCACTCAGCACTCTTGCACTCAGCACTACTCCTTTCTCGCTGCCAGGTACTCGTACAGCTTCCAGCGCGCGTTTACGTCTTCCTGCGCTTCCTTGAGAAACCGCTTGGCATCCTCGGGGTTGCTCTTGCTGAGCATCTTGAAGCGGTTCTCCATGTACATGTACCGCCCCACCGGAATCTTCGGCGCGGCAGAATCCAGTTGCAGTGGATTCTCCCCTTGCCGGGCGCGCTCGGGATTGTAGCGGTACAGCAGCCACTGACCCGAATCCACCGCCGCCTTCTGGTTCTGCATCGCGGTCGTCATGTTGATCCCGTGCGCGATGCAGTGGCTGTAGGCGATGATCAACGAGGCGCCGGGATAGGCCTCGGCTTCGAGGAACGCCCGCAGCGTGTGCTCGTCCTTGGCGCCCATCGCGACGCGCGCCACGTAGACGGTGCCGTAGCTCATGGCGATCATGCCCATGTCCTTCTTCGGCGCCTGCTTGCCGCCGGCAGCGAACTTGGCGACGGCGCCGCGCGGCGTCGCCTTTGATGCCTGCCCGCCGGTGTTCGAGTAGACCTCGGTGTCGAGCAACAGCACGTTGACGTCGCACCCGCTGGCCAGCACGTGGTCGAGCCCGCCGAAGCCGATGTCGTAGCCCCAGCCGTCCCCGCCGATGATCCACACGCTCTTCTTCACCAACATGTCGGCGACGCCGAGCAGCCGGCGCGCATCGTCCGAGTCGAGGGCGCCCAGCTTCTCCTTCAACGCCGCGACGCGTTCGCGCTGTTCGAAGATGTCGGCTTCGTCCTTTTGTTCGGCCGTGAGGATGGCGTGCGCCAGATCGTCGCCGACGGCACCGGCGAGTGTCTTCAGCAGCTCCTTGGCGTGGGCGCGCTGGTAATCGATGGACAAGCGGTAACCGAGCCCGAACTCGGCGTTGTCTTCGAACAGTGAGTTCGACCACGCCGGCCCGCGGCCGGCGCCGTTCTGCGTCCACGGCGTCGTCGGCAGGTTGCCGCCGTAGATCGACGAGCAGCCAGTGGCATTGGCGACGATCATGCGGTCGCCGAAGAGTTGCGTCGCCAGCTTGATGTACGGCGTCTCGCCACAGCCGGCGCACGCCAGGGAGAACTCGAAGAGCGGCTCCTGGACCTGCTGCTGGCGGATGGTGCCGGCCTTGACGCGACGCCGATCGATTTCGGGAATGGACAGGAAGAAGTTCCAGTTGTCGCGCTCCGGCAGGCGCAGCGGTGGTTGCGGCGCCATGTTGATCGCCTTCAAGCGCGTCTGTGACTTGTTCTTCGCCGGGCAGACGTCGACGCAGATGCCGCAGCCGGTACAGTCCTCGGGCGCCACCTGGATCGTGTACTTCAGCCCCTGCCACTCGCGGTCGCGCGCGTCGCACGATTTGAACGTCGGCGGCGCGCCCGCCAGGTGCTGCGGCTCGTAGACCTTGATGCGGATGACGCTGTGCGGACACACCATGGCGCACTTGCCGCACTCGATGCACACGTCGGCGTCCCACACCGGGATCTCCTGCGCGATGTTGCGCTTCTCCCACTGCGCGGTGCCGGTGGGATACGTGCCGTCCACGGGCAGGGCACTCACCGGAAGGTTGTCGCCGAGCCCAGCGATCATCGGGCCCGTCACCTCCTGCACGAATTGCGGGGCGCGCGGTGACACCGGCGGCGGCATCTCGATCGTGCTGGTAACGGCAGCAGGAACCTTGACCTCGAACAGGTGGTCGAGCGTGCGGTCCACCGCCGCGAAGTTCATCTGCACGATCTCCGCGCCCTTGTTGCCGTAGGTCTTCTCGATCGACTTCTTGATCGCCGCGATGGCCTCGTCTTTCGGCAGCACGCCGGAGATCGCGAAGAAGCAGACCTGCATGACGACGTTCACACGGCCGCCCATGCCGCTCTCGCGGGCGACTTTGTACGCGTCGATGACATAGAACTTGAGGTGCTTCTCGATGATCTGCTGCTGCACCGGCCGCGGCAGATGATCCCAGACGTCGTCCGGTCCATAGGCGCTGTTCAGCAGGAAGGTGCCGCCCGGCACGATGGAGGCGAGCATGTCGTAGCGTTCGAGGAACACCCACTGGTGGCAACCGACAAAGTTGGCGCGCGTGACCAGATAGGTCGAGCGGATGGGCTTCGGGCCGAAGCGCAGGTGCGAGACGGTGACGGCGCCGGATTTCTTGGAGTCGTAGACGAAATAGCCCTGGGCGTAGTGGTCGGTGTCCTCGCCGATGATCTTGATCGAGTTCTTGTTGGCCCCGACCGTCCCATCTGAGCCGAGGCCGTAGAAGAGCCCGCGCACGACGTCGTCAGGCTCGATCGAGAACGCGGGATCATAGTCGATGCTGGTGTGCGCCACATCGTCGTTGATGCCGATGGTGAAGTGGTTCTTCGGCCGTTCATCGTTGAGGTGATCGAACAGCGCTGTGATCATCGCCGGCGTGAACTCTTTCGACGACAACCCGTAGCGGCCGCCGATGAGTTTTGGAAACGTGCGTAGCGCCCCCCAGCCATCGGTGATGCCTTCGTGGATGGCGTTGACGCAGTCGAGGTACAGCGGTTCGCCGGCGCTGCCGGGCTCCTTCGTCCGGTCGAGCACAGCTATCGCCTGCGTCGTCGCCGGCAGGGTCTCAATGAAGCGGCGCACGTCGAAGGGGCGATAGAGGCGCACCTTCACCACGCCGACGCGCGCACCGCGTTCGTTGAGGGCGTCGACCGTCTCGTGTACGGCTTCGGCGCCCGACCCCATCACGACGATGACGCGCGCGGCGTCGGTGGCACCGTGGTACTCGAACAGCCGGTAGGCGCGGCCGGTAAGTCCGGCAAACTTGTCCATGGCGCGCTGCGTGATATCGGGGCACGCGGCGTAGTACGGGTTCACCGTTTCGCGGGCCTGGAAGTAGACGTCCGGGTTCTGCGCCGTACCGCGCAGCACCGGGTGATCGGGCGACAGCGCACGGCGGCGGTGCTGCAGCACGAGCCGGTTGTCGATCAGCGCGCGCAGGTCGTCATCCGACAGCAGCTCGATCTTCGCCACCTCGTGCGAGGTGCGGAAGCCGTCGAAGAAGTGCAGGAACGGGATGCGGCTTTCGAGCGTGGCCATTTGCGCGATGGCGGCGAAGTCCATCGCCTCCTGCACCGACGCCGAGCACAACATGGCGAAGCCGGTGGCGCGCGCGGCCATCACGTCGCTGTGGTCGCCGAAGATCGACAGAGCCTGGGCCGCAAGCGAACGCGCGGCGACATGGAACACCGTCGCCGTCAGCTCGCCGGCGATCTTGTACATGTTGGGGATCATCAGCAGCAGGCCTTGCGACGCCGTGAAGGTCGTCGTCAGCGCGCCGGTCTGCAGCGCCCCGTGCACAGCGCCGGCGGCGCCGCCCTCGCTCTGCATCTCAACGACCAACGGGATCGTTCCCCAGATGTTCGGCTTGCCCTCCGACGCCCATTGGTCGGCCCACTCGCCCATCGGCGAGGACGGTGTGATCGGATAGATGGCAATGACCTCATTGATGCGATGGGCCACAGAGGCCACCGCCTCGTTCCCGTCGATCGTTGCAATAGCTCGGCTCATGCGTGCGTTCACCTTCTCTGACGTGTTGAAACCCTATACCCTGAGGTCACAGCCGACAACTCCGCTCAGCAAAAGCTGTCGATGCTCAGCAAAAGCGCTGCCCTGCACGGGGGCCAATGCCTTGACGGTTTGATTCACGTACCCGTTCAGCCGCCTGAAGTTGGTGCCCGCCAGCCCAAGGAGCCGCGGAGCCTGGGGCAGCTGCTCTACACACTGCCCCAGGGCTCCGCGTGTGACGTCAGCTCATTGCAAAGAGGCCAGCGCAGGCATCCGCCGGCCGCCTGGGGCGGATGCCAAACATCTTTCTTGGGTTGCCCCAGGCTATGGGCTGGCCCGTTGGGGCTGTGACCTGGAACTTCGGCAGGGGTGGTCGCCTTCAGTCCCAAACATGGCGTTCGTCGTACGCGACTTGATAGCGCTTCGGGAGGTGGCACAACTCTTCCTGGTGATGGGCTCGCGATGATGCTCCTCTTGGTGATCAACGTATCGACTCACCGCGGCAATCTGGGACTGCGCTACGGAGAACGCACCTACTCGGATCGCGATCGGAGTTGAGTCACTGCGTGGGCAGTGGTCCGGTGCTTGACAGCTTGTTCGTCGCCTTCTGATAGAAAGCGCCAAGCCCAGTAGCTCACACGCTGACACTCTTGCCAAGCCGCACCAGGGTGCGCGTGCTCAGGTGGAACCGACGCGCCACCTCCGCGTAGCTGCCGGTTTGCAACGCTGCGATGACCCGCACATTGCGCCGGTGACGGGCGCTGTCATCATGCGGCACATGAATTGTCTGGCCACTACATCTCCTTTGACATGCGACGCGTGTCGCATTACACTTCCTCATGGTCCGGAGCTTTCGGCACCGTGGGCTGAAGCGGCTCTATGAAAAGGACTTTCGCAAAGGCCTCCCGGCAGAGAGGGTGGATAAGATCGGGCGTATCCTCGCCCGCCTCGACGAAGCCGACGAGCCGCAAAAGATGAACCTTCCCGGCTTCCAGCTCCACCCCCTCACCGGAGATATGAAAGGGTTTTGGGCTGTGAGCGTCTCCGGCAATTGGCGCATCGTCTTTCGCTTCGAGGGCGGCCATGCCCACGACGTCGACTTGATCGACTATCACTAGGAGGAACACCACAATGGCCATGAAGAACCCGCCGCACCCTGGACTCTCGGTCAAGCAGGACTGCCTGGAGCCTCTCGGTCTCACCGTCACCGCCGCCGCCAAGCTGCTCGGGGTGACCCGCCAGACGCTCAACGACCTGGTGCACGCCCGCCGCGGCATCTCGCCGGAAATGGCGATCCGGCTCGATCTGGCTTTCGGTGGTGGCGCGGACACCTGGCTGCGGATGCAGACGGCGTACGACCTCGCCCAAGCCTGGCGGACCGCAAAGGACCGAATCAAGGTGAAGCGCTACGTCGCCGGTACCCGCGCGGCGTGATCACTCACCGTCTTTGGGATCACCCCTTCATACAACACCGAGTGAAGGGGTGAGTGACCTCAACTCACCGTCAAGGGAGGGGTGGGGCGCCGTGTGGCCGCAACGACCGCAGAGAACACAGGGACTCAAGAAGAAAAATGACGTCCTGTCTCTCTGCGTTCTTTGCGGCTTTTGTGGCTCAGTTCAATGTTCGGTTCTTGCCTTGGCTCGCGGCTCTGCCGCGCTGGGTTTGAACCCCGACAAATGACGCTGCGAACCGATTG
>DATKMS010000396.1:0-3619 GCA_035541735.1 Candidatus Margulisiibacteriota bacterium | reverse complement strand
GGCGCGGACGCTGATCAACGAAGCGCTCAGCCACGCGCAAAAGCTCGGCATGCAGCCGCTGATCGAACGCCTGATGAATCTCAAGCTCGACCAACAAGGGATCAGCTCGATGACGGGCGATATCTACACCTCGATCGTCGCGGTCGCCGACAGCGTCCAGCGCGAGCGGCCGGACATCACCGCGCACGCCGCGCCCGACGGAACGGTCACGATCGTGTTCAGCGACATCGAGGACTCCACCGTGCTCACCGAACGTCTGGGCGACCAGGCGTGGCAGGAGCTGCTGCGCCGGCACAACGTGCTGATCCGCACACAGCTGCGCGCGCACGACGGCTATGAAGTGAAGACGCTGGGTGACGGCTTCATGCTGGCGTTCCGCTCGGCAAAGAAGGGCCTCGACTGCGCCATTGCCATCCAGCGTGCCTTCGCCGAGCAGAGCGTCGCGAATGGCGAGCGCATCTGCGTGCGCATCGGCCTGCACGCCGGAGAGGCGATCAAAGACGGCGCCGACTTCTACGGTAAGAACGTGATCCTGGCGTCGCGCGTCGCCGCCCAGGCGAAGGGCGGCGAGATTCTCGTGTCGTCGCTGCTGCGGCAGCTGGTCGAGAGCAGTACTGACGCGTCGATCTTCAGTGAGCCGCGCGAAGCGGAGCTCAAGGGGCTGGCAGGAAGGCATGTCATGTACGCTGTGCGTTGGGCGTGACCTGCGGTCCGCCTCGGTTCGGCGAAACCGCTTCCCGATGGCTTGTTACAGGCTGCCAAGTCCGACGGGGAGGGGACACGATGCCTGAGAACATTCATATCGCCATCGCCGAGACTGAGGATGAGAAGCGGGCGGTCTACCGCTTCCGCTACCGCATCTACGTCGAAGAGATGGGCAAGTATCGCAGCGTCGCCGACCATGCGCAGCGCATGTTCTATGAGCCGGTTGATGCCCAGAGCCGCATCATCTACGCCACCGAGAATGGCGAGGTCGTGGCCACGGCGCGCACCACGTGGGGTGGTGATGCGCCGCTGCCACAGCGCATGATCGAGCAGTATCAGCTGGCGCCCTTCCTCACCGAGGTGCCGGAGACCGCGATCTCGGTGGGCGAACGTGGCATGGTGGTGCCCCGGTTGCGCGGCACCGATCTGTTCCTGCGGCTCATCGGCGAGTCGCTGCGCTTCGCCAACGAGCACCGCATTCAACTATGCTTCGGCGATTGCGAGCCGCACTTGCTGAACCTCTATCTCGGGCTCGGCCAGCGGACCTATTCAAAGAGGAACGTCAACAGCGCCGAGGCCGGCTACTTGATTCCCATCGTCTTCGTTCCGGAGGACGTCGTCTATCTGCGGCGGATCAATTCGCCGCTCCTCGAGTACGTCCGGGATTTTGGCAGGGATGCGCGCATCCCGCCCTGTGTCGAGCGGCTGACTGCGGCGGGCACTGCGGTGATGAGCCGGCGACTCGTCGGGTCGGCGGACTACTGGGGTGAGGTACACGGTGCCCTCAGTGGCATCGAGGGTACGCGCCCCACCGCGCTCAACGGGATGAGCGAGGCGGAGGCGGCGCGTGCACTCGACAAGAGCAACATCATCGAGTGCCGAGCCGGTGACCGGCTGCTCAAGAAGGGCGGCGTCGCTCGCAACCTCTTCGTGGTCCTCGACGGCACAGTGGAGGTGCGCGACGGCGAGACGCCGCTGGCAGTGTTTGGTCCCGGCGACGTCTTTGGCGAGATGGCCTTCCTCTTGGAGCGGCCGCGGTCGCAGGACGTCTATGCCGTCACCGACGGCGTCCGAGTCCTCAGTCTCAGCGAAGCCACACTGCGCCAGATGATCAAGAGCGATCCTTCCGTCGCTGCCCACTTGCTGCTCAACATTTCGAAGATGCTGTGCTTGCGGCTGCTGAAGGACCACTAGCGGCTCTATGGTGCACCGGGGTTGAGTCTATGAGCCCGCTCAGTAGGCCAGGCCGCCGCTGCAGACGAGGACCTGGCCGGTGACGAAGTCGGACTCGGGGATGCAGAGCAGGTAGACCGCGCCGGCGGCCTCTTCGACCGTGCCGCGGCGGCCGAGGGGTGTGATCTGCTGCATCATCGCCAGCGTCATCTCGTCGAGCCCAACCTTGAGCTCACGCCCCTGGACGTTCACTGTCCTGGTCTCGCCACCGAGCGGCTCGGTCAGGCGCGTGGCGATGTCACCGAAGGCAACGCAGTTCACGGTGACGTTGTAGCGTCCCCACTCCTTCGCCAGCGTCTTCGTGATTCCCACCACCGCCGCCTTGCCGGCCGAGTAGGCGATCTGCGTCGCCGCGCCGTAGAGGCCGGAGATCGACGACACGTTGACGACCTTACGGCAGCGGACGCTCCCCTGCTGCTGCTCGCGCTTGGCAGCCTCGCGGAAGACGTTTCCCGCTGCGCGCAAGACGCGAAAGGGCGCGGTAGCGTGGACGTCGAGCATCGCCTGCCACTGCTCGTCGGTGGTCTTCTGTACCGTCGTGTTCCAAATGTAGCCGGCGTTGTTCACGACGACATCGAGGCCACCGAAGCGCGACAGCGCTTCGGCAACAATGCGCTCGCCGAAGTCGGACGCAGCGACGTCGCCGACGACGGCCACGACCTCTGCACCCCGCGCCCGGAGTTCCTCCACCGCGGCACGTGCCGGCTCTTCGTCGAGGTCGTTCAGGACCACACGCGCCCCCTCGGTGGCGAGCTTGGACGCGATAGCGCGGCCGATGCCGCGCCCGCCGCCAGTGACGATGGCAACCCGCTCCTCGAGCTTCCTCATGCCGTGTCGATAGCCGACGTTCCGGTCCAAGAGCAAGCGCCCAATGTGGGCCAACAAGGGCGGAGCCGGTCCTGCTCCGTAGCGTCACCTGGGCGCAGTCGTGCGATCCTCTGGGGTCTCGTGCGCCAACCTGTCAGCGCCGCCACCGGGGTTAGAGCCTACACACGGACCACGTGTTCGGTCTAAGCCGGTGCTTTGCCGGCGATGGTGGTGCGGTACATCTCGCGTCGATTGCCGTCGTCATCGTTGAACGCCTGATGCAGACACAGGCGGTTATCCCATATCGTCAACGTCTTGGGCACCCAGCGCAGGCGGCAGGTGAGCGCGGGTTGCGTGATGTGCTCGACGAGAAAGCGCAGGAGCGGTTCCGCCTCCGCCTCGGTCATGCCATCAATGCCCACGGCATAGGTCTGATCGCAGTAGAGCGTTTTCTCACCGGTCACCGGGTGCGTTCGCACCAGCGGATGCGCGCTGCCTTCAACCTTCTCTTGACCGCCTCGTCCAGCTGGCTGGCGTGCCGTGATGCTGCCAGCCGGCCCAGCGGGCTGTCGTCGGGTTCCATCACCGATTGCGCCGCCCCCAGCACCCCACGCATCGACATGCGGACTTTGAGCGGGGCGATCATTGCCTTCATGGTGTCGCTCAAGAGCGCCTAGGCCAACGCCGAGTTGGCCAGCATGGTGTCACCGCCGAAGGGGGAATGTCGACCCCGTGCAGCATACTGATCGCCGGCGGCCGGGCGAGAAAGGGCGAATCCGTATGCCAGCCGGTGCTGAAGATCATGGCCACGCGGGCGTCGGCTTCCTTGATCACGGGTTGGACGTTGGCGTGACCTTCCACTCCCTTGGTGTAC
>DATKMS010000395.1:0-3233 GCA_035541735.1 Candidatus Margulisiibacteriota bacterium | reverse complement strand
TAACCTCATATTGACCTTTGCGTTGGTAATCGAAACGGAGCGGGGGACCAACCACAGAGGCACAGAGGACACCGAGCAGGAACACCGAGGACAGATGAAGACAGGCGCGATCCGCGTCCGCGACTCAGGTTCCGTCACCATCTACCTGCGGCGAGCTGAGCCTTGCCTCGGCATCCGGCCGCGACTCCATGGGTTAGATCGCGAGCAGCTCTTGAACCGTGATCAGGATTTCGAGTTGTGCGAATCTTCGCTTGAGCCGCAGTTTCAAGCGCTCCAGATACCGAACCACTTGGACTGAGGGGACCGCCCGGAAGTCCATGACACTGAAGACCACGACGCGATCCTGGTACACCTCGCTGCCCGCTTGCCAGACGCCCTGCAAAGGAAACTGCCGCTGCGTCGAGGTCACACCACCGAACCGTTTCAATAGCTAAGCCTGAAGGCGAACGTATTTCGACTCGGCGATGGGCCGACCGTCATTGTAATCCAGCGGCAGGTATATCTCGATACTTCTAACCGGTTGCGGCACGGCGCTTCTCCCGCGTCGCCGCTTCCGGCGGTCGGATGATCTCGTAGCTGAAACCACGCCCGCTGAGCATTTCGAGGTGCGCGGGCAGAACCTCGTAGATCGGATCGTTCGCGACCAACCGCACCGGAGCGAGCTCGACCATCGCGCGCCAGGCTTTTCCCCACTGGGATTTCGGAATGCGAATAGCGATCATGACACGTCCTTCCCGAGGGCAGTGATCTCACGGATAGCGCCATTCCTGCCAGGCGTGCAAGTGTGCCCCAGCCACAGCCAGCCGCTTGGAGGCACAGAGGACACCGCGTAGGAACCCCGAGGACAGATGAAGACAAGCCGGACGGGCCTGCGGATCGTTGCCCCGCGCCAGTTGATTCAGTGCGTCTCTAGCATCCGCTAGACCACCCTCGAAGTCGGCTTCCCGCGCTGGTCCAAGCACCGTGCAAGGGGAGGAAACGCAATCTCCTCTTGCTGCTTCGGGCGCTGCGGCGGCTTGCGGCGCGTGCACGCGCCATGTATGGCGATCCCAGAATTGTGTCATATGAGGAAATCCATGGCGGCTACCCGAGCGATTACGGTTCGACTGTCGGAAGTTCGACTGCGCAAGCTGATGCGCGCCCGCAAAGTCGCGACGCAGTCCGAGCTCATCAATACGCTCTTGGCCGAAGAAGAGGAACGCCTGCGCTCACACGCACTGCTGCGGGAAACGGCGGGGACGGTGCGGGCGGCCGACGTTGATGATCGCCTTCTTTGACACCACGGTGCATATTGCTGTGCTCCGCGGCAGGCTGTCCGCCGATGAGGTCCAGCGACAGATCGGCAACCCGCCGTTGGGTGCGCCTCTCACCTGCGATCCGCATTTCGCCTCCATCCGCCGCCATCTGCCGTTTGCATACAAGACGTTGTCGTAGCTGGATTTGAGATCGCAGATTTGCGATTGCAGCTCGGTGGCCGCCGACTCTCAATCCGCAATCCGCATTCCGCAATCCGCATTCTTCGACGTTGCCATCATCGGCGCCGGCGTCGTCGGCTGTGCGATCGCTCGGGAACTGGCGCGTTATCGCACGAATTGTATCCTCATCGAAGCCGCGTCCGATGTTGGCACCGGCACGAGCAAGGCCAACACGGCCGTGCTGCACACCGGCTTCGACGCGAAGGCCGGGAGCGTCGAGGCGCGCCTGGTGCGCCGCGGCTACGAGCTGCTGCGGGCCTACGGGCCCGCCACCGGCATCCCCATCGAACCCCTCGGCGCGCTCCTGGTGGCTTGGGATGCGGAGCAGCTTGCCGCGCTGCCGTCGATTGCAGTGAACGCTGCCGGCAACGGCTACACCGCGACACGCCAAATGCCCGCTGGTGAGTTGTACCGCCAAGAGCCACACCTAGGGCCGGGCGCTCTCGGCGCACTGGAAGTTCCCGGCGAGAGCATCATCTGCCCGTTCACGACGCCACTGGCGTTCGCAACCCAGGCCGTCGCCAACGGCGTCTCGCTGGCGCTCGATACTCCCGTGCAAAGTGTGCGTGTAGAAGAAGGTGTGCATGTGCTCGGTACCCCACGCGGAGAGCTCCGTGCGCGCTGCCTGGTCAATGCAGCCGGTTTGTACGCCGACGCCATCGACGGCCAACTCGGTCACCACAATTTCATGGTCACGCCACGCCGCGGTGAACTGCTCGTCTTCGACAAGCTGGCGCGGCCGCTGGTCAACCACATCCTGCTGCCGGTGCCCACCAAGGTCACCAAGGGAGTGCTGGTGAGTCCTACGGTGTTCGGCAATGTCGTGCTCGGTCCGACGGCGGAAGACATTGCTGACAAAACTGCCACCGGCTCCACCGCCGCGGGAATCTCCGCCCTGTACGAGCGCGGTAAGCGCATACTCCCCGAGCTCATGGCAGAGGAGGTGACGGCGCTGTACGCCGGCCTGCGCGCCGCGACCGAGCACAGCGACTACCAGATCCGCTTCTACCCAGCGCAACGTTATGTGTGCGTCGGCGGAATTCGCTCGACCGGCTTGTCTGCATCGATGGCCATCGCGGAGTATGTTGTCGAAGGGCTTGCCGACGCCGGCCTGGCGTTGCATCCCAAGGATGACTTCCGCGCGGTACATATGCCCAACATCGGGGAAGCGTTCCTCCGCCCGTATCAATCAAATGAGGCGATCGCCGCGAATCCCGACTACGGCTGCATCGTCTGCCACTGCGAGCGCGTGACCCGTGGCGAGATCCTCGACGCCACGCGGGCGGCGATCCCGGCGCGCACGCTCGACGGGGTGCGCCGCCGCACACGCGCCTTGTTCGGCCGCTGCCAAGGCTTTTTCTGTGCCGCCGCGGTTACGCATCTGGTCGCCGAGGCGACGGGCCAGCCGGTTACAAGCCTCCTGGGTTTGGACGGCGCACCAACCAACGGCGCCTCAATCATGGGTTCCCTCTCCCTCCTGGGAGAGTGAGGGGATTGGATGACGGCGACGTCTTCCCCGACGCACAACGCCGATGTGCTGATCGTTGGCGCCGGCCCCGCCGGGCTCGCTGCGGCAATCGAACTGCGCCGTCTCGGCGTTTCCCGTGTCGTCGTCGTCGACCGGGAAGAACAAGCCGGTGGCATCCCGCGCCACGCCGCGCACACCGGCTTCGGCCTGCGCGACATGCACCGCATGCTCACCGGCCCGCAGTACGCGATGCGCTACGTGCGACTCGCCGCCGATGCCGGCGTTGAGCT
>DATKMS010000394.1:0-25094 GCA_035541735.1 Candidatus Margulisiibacteriota bacterium | reverse complement strand
TGAACATTCCGCGAGGAAGCAAGGATGAAGAACCATCACTTCCCCTCACCTGACCTCTCCCAAAGGGAGAGGAACCCATGTACGGGGCTTCTCGAAAACTTGACTCATTCACAACGAGTTCCTGCATTCACGCCCACTAGTGTGCCGGCACGGTCTGGGGCTGTGCCGCCGCAATCCGCGCCGCGCGCGGCGCTGCCACCCGGGGTTGACCCGCCAGGATCGGGAACAGCTTGATGAGCACGATGTAGCCGGCGATCTCACCGCTCACCAATCCGGTGGTGATGAGAATCTCGTTGACGTTGGGAAAGTACGACCAGTTCGGGCCTGGCTGGAAGGCGACGAGGAAGACGTCGAAGCGATACATTGCTCCGGCTAAGAGCAGCAGCATGGAAGCACGGAACAGCGTCCCGAGATCGCGCCGCTGCCGCTCCTCGCGCAGCAGCGCAAGTGCGCCGAAGAACAGCCCGATCTCGATCAGGGACAGGATGCTGTAGCCGTCGAACGCAAACAGCTGCGCGATCTGTTGTCGCACGATCAGGTCGACGAAGCGGATGACAAGATACAAATGTATGACAGGACGGATCACCGAACCCAGCCCTGCCAGCATGTCGATCTCGGCCGCGCGCCCGAGCAATCGCGACGACAGGGCGCTTTCGAGCACCACGACGCCAAAGCCCATCGCGATGCACGAGGTGAGAAACAACAGGGGAAGCATGATCGTGTTCCACAGCGGGTGCAGGCGCGGCCCGCTCAGCAGCAGCAGCGTTCCCAGACCCGATTGGTGCATCGTCGGCAACAGCAGCCCGAACGCCACTACCCACACCAGGCTCTTGCGCAGCACCGGCAGCCACATCTCACCCAGCCGCCGGATCCACGCGATGCTGCTGGTCTGTGCCCGCTCCAAGAAGGCGGGCGCCAGCTCGATCCACAGCACGAAGGTGTAGGTCATGATGCACAGCGCGACCTCGAGCAGCACCGAACGCAGGTTCCAGTGCCAGAAGAACGGCAGCTGGTACGCCAGCCAGGGACGCCCCACGTCGATCATCACCGACAAGCCTGCGATCGAGTAACCAAAGGCGCTGGTGACTAGCGCGGGCCGCACGAGCGGGTGGTATTGCCCGCGGTTCATGATGTACACGAGCAACGCCAGCGCGTAGCCGCCGCACGCCAGGGCGCTGCCGGTCACCACGTCGAAGGCGATCCACAGGCCCCACGGGTAGCCGTCATTGAGCGCCGTGGTCTGGCCCAGCCCAACCGCAAAGCGCCAGACGATGAGCGCGCCCGCAACCGCACTGACGGCGAGCAACGCCAGAACCGGGCGCGTGAAGATGGCGCCGCCGACAGGTTGTGGTCGTGTCTCGGTAGTCATGGCGCCTCCCTTTCCTGCGCGTCGGACGCTGGCGGTTCCGTCGGGGACGCTTCACCAGTAATCTGGCGGCGGCTGCGCATCAGCACCGCCGCCAGCAACGCATACAGCGCCACGGGTGGGACGATCCCCTGATAGATCTCCTGGAACACCTCGCGCACGCCCGTCGGCACCGGATCGGACCCGTACGCCGGCAGGCCGAGCTTGGCGAAGGCGGTGTGCGCCAGGTAGAGCACCTGCGTGCCGCCGACCTCCGATTCGCCGTACACCTTGGGGATGTAGCGTTCCGGGTATTGATCGATGCGCGCGTGCGCTTCCGCCAGCAGCCCGGTGTACTTGCCGAAGATCACCGCGCCGGTCGGGCACACCTCGGTGCAGGCCGGCGGCTTGCCCTCGGCGAGACGTTCCTTGCAGAACTCGCACTTGACGATCTTCGGCGCCGTGCTGCTCCACTCGAATTTGGGAATGTTGAACGGGCAGGCCATCTCGCAGTAGCGGCAGCCGATGCACAAATCGGCGTTGTACGAGACCACGCCGAACTCGCCCTTCTTCAGCGCGCCCAGCAGGCATCCGGACGTGCACGCCGGGTCGAGGCAGTGCATGCACTGCCGCTTGATGAAGGCGCGTTCGCCGTCCTTGGGATCCTCGTAGAGCTTGATGATGTTCTTGGTCTGCCCATTGAGGTCGAGCGGCATCTGCCACAGGCCGCCGGAGAGCGCGGTGTCGGGCGTGAGCTTGTTGGCCTTGTTGCAGGCCACCATGCACGCCTTGCAGCCAATGCAGCGCGTCGAGTCGTAGAGCATGCCCACCGCATCGGGCCGCGCCGTGGCTGCAGTCGCCTTGCTGGGCGTGGTTGCGGTCGCAACCGCCGCGCCACCCGCAGCGACCATCGCTTTCAACGCGTCGCGTCGGGAGAGATCCATGGCCTACTCCTTTTCCGGCTTCGCAGCCGAGCCGCCCTCGGCAGGCGGGCCGAGTTTCTTCGACGCCATGTAGCCGGCACCAATCAGGGCCCCACCGATCAGGCCCGCTACCCCCGTCGCCACCGCGCTGATGTTGCCTTGCGGCGTGTAGATCGGGGCGTACGTATCGGGCGGCGTCGCATCGTGGATCTTCACCGTCTGGAACATCGGCACGCGGAAAGCGATCTCCCGCTCGGTGCAGCCGACGCACGGCGCGCCGATGCCGATCGGCCAGATATCCGGAATTTCATTGAAGTGGCGCGTCGAGCAGCCAGCGTAGGTCACCGGCCCCTTGCAGCCGAGATGGTAGAGGCACCACCCTTGCCGATGGCCCGCGTCGCCGAACGACCGGGCAAACTCGCCGGCGTCGAAGTGCGGCCGGCGCGGGCAGTGGTCGTGGATGTGGCGATCGTAGGCGAACTTCGGGCGCTTGAGTTGATCGAGCGCCGGCAGCGTGCCGGCAGTGGCGTACTGCAGCACCGTGCCGAGCAGGTTGTAGGGGTTCGGCGGGCAGCCAGGGATGTTCACGATCGGCTTGTTCTTGATGATCGTGTCGACGCCTACCGCATCGGTGGGATTGGGATCCGCCGAGGGGATGCCACCCCACGATGCACACGAGCCGATGGCGATGATCGCCGCGGCACGGCTGCCCACATCTTCGAGCACCTGCACCGCCGGCCGGCCAGCCAGCTTCATGTAGATGCCGCGCTCCTTGCGCGGGATCGCCCCCTCGACCACTAGGACGTACTTGCCCTCATTCTCACTCATAGCGGTCGCGAGCGCGTCCTCAGCATCCTTGCCTGCCGCAGCCATGAGCGTCTCGTGATAGTCGAGCGAGACGAGATGCAGGATCAACTCGGCCAGATCAGGCTTTGACGTGCGCAGCAGCGTCTCGGTGCAGCCCGTGCAGTCCTGGAAATGCAGCCAGATGACCGACGGGCGCCGCGCCCGCGCCACCGTGCGTGCCACCTCGGCAGCGCGCGCTTTATTCGTCAGCGCCAGCCCGAAGGGCGCTGCCACCATGAGCGAGGCGCAGAACTCGAGAAACGCGCGCCGGCTTACCCCGCATCTGACGAGGTGTTGGCCGATCGTTTCGGGTTCCAATGTTGATTTCGATATGATGGCCATGCTGCAACACCTCCGCGGGGGGTCCCGCTCGGCTCAGTCGTCCGGCGGATGCGCCGCCCGAGCCTGTGGCGGCCGCTCGCGCAAATCTTCAATCCAACCGACCCACTGATTGATCCCCGCGCCCGTGCGACCGGAGATCGCGATCATCCGCGGCACCGGCATGACGCGCGCCAGCGCATCCTCCACAGCCGCGCGGTCGAACTCGGGCAGGGCTGGCAGCAAGTCGGTCTTGGTGAGCAGGACAAGATCCGCCTTGCGGAACATCACCGGGTACTTCAGCGGCTTGTCCTCCCCTTCCGTCACCGACAACGCCACGACGTTGACCGCCTGGCCGAGGTCGTAGATTGCCGGGCAGACGAGGTTGCCCACGTTTTCGATGAACAGATAGTCGGCGCCGTGCGCGACGTCGTCGTGCAGGGCGTGGTGCACCATCTCCGCATCCAGATGGCACGCGGAGCCGGTGGTGATGGCTGCGGCGGGAATGCCTGCGGCGCGCAACCGGATGGCGTCGCGTTCCGTTTCGAGGTCGCCGGTGATCGCCGCCAGACGGCGAGTGGTGCCAAGCGCCCGCGCCGTGGCTTCGAGAACCGCGGTCTTCCCCGCTCCGGGCGAACCCATCAGGTTGATGGCAACGAGCCCGTGCTCGACGAAGTGCGCGCGGTTGTGCGCCGCGGTCCGGTCGTTCGTGCTCAGGAGTCGCTCGTGCACATCGACCGCCACGATCCGGCTGTCACCGCAGCCACAGACGTCACACACTAGCCCACCTCCAACTCGATCCGCTCGAGGACGAGATCGCCGCCCCGCATGAGGCTTGCCGGCCAGCCGCACTCCTGACACACCAACTCAGCACCCGCAGGTAGCAGCGTGCCGCAGGCCCCGCAGTGCCACTCGCCGGCCTCCGGCGCGATGGCCAGCTCGGCGTTGGCACAGAGGGTTCCTGGACGCAGAACTTCATACGCCGTAGCGAAGAGATTAGCTTCGACACCGGAGAAACGGCCGATGCGCACGTGTACCCGGTGCACGGCGGTCGCGTTGCGTGCCCTCGCTTCCTCCTCGACTCGCCGCATCATCGCCTGAACCAAGGAGTACTCGTGCATCGGCCGCCTCAACAGATGCGCGGTAGTTGCTCGCCCGAGAGCCGCTCGAGGCGGCGGTGACTGCCGAGGCGCGTCCGCAGCACCACCCGCCCAGGATCCTCGGCAGTCACCGCGCCGATGCGCCGCGCCTCGGTACCGCCCGCCGCATTCTGGAGGGCGGCCAGAGCCGCGTCGGCCCGCGCCGGCGGGACGATCGCCAGAAAGCGGCCTTCGCAGGCGACATACAGTGGATCGAAGCCCAACACCTCGCATGCGGCCCGCACTTCGGGGCGCACGGGTACCGCCGTCTCGTCGACGCGGACGCCTGCCTGTGACGCAGCGGCGATCTCGCACAGCGCCGTGGCCAAACCGCCGCGCGTCGGATCACGCATAACCTTGGTGTCCGGCACGGCATCCAGCAGCGCGCGCACCAGCGGCAGCACCGGGGCGGAGTCGGAAAGCAGGGTCGTTTCGAACTCGATGCCGCTGCGCGCCGCCATGACCGCAATGCCGTGGTCGCCCACCGGACCCGACACCAGCACCACATCCCCTGGCGCCGCGCGGTCTGGCGCCACATTGACTCCCGCCCGCACCCGGCCGATGCCGGAGGTGTTGATGTAGATGCCGTCTCCCTTTCCGCGTTCGACCACTTTGGTATCCCCTGTGAGGATCGGCGCGCCGACTTTGACGCTCGCGTCGGCCAAGGATGCGACGACCCGTCGCAGACTTTCGACGGCGAAGCCCTCTTCAAGGACCAGGCCAACGCTGAACCCCACGGGTTCTGCGCCACAAACGGCCAGGTCATTCGCAGTTCCGTGAATTGCGAGCGAGCCGATATCACCGCCGGGAAAAAACGGGGGGCTGACGACGAAGGTGTCAGTCGAGAACGCCAGACGCTGCCCGCCGACCTCGACGACGGCGCCGTCACCCAGCGCTGAGAGCGCCGGGCTGTCGAAGGCGGGGAGGAAGAGGCGCTCGATGAGGTTGGCCATCTTGCGCCCGCCGCCGCCGTGCGCCATCTGCACGATCTGCTCGTCGTCGAGCGGTACAGGGCAGGAGAGCAGGGATTCGATACGACTGGGCATGCGGTCAGCGCCCACCCGCCGCCTGCGCCGTTCGGCCGTAGTGGAAATAGGCGGCACAGGCGCCCTCGGAGGACACCATGGTGGCGCCGAGCGGGTGCTCGGGCGTGCAGCGCGTGCCGAACTGGGGACACTCCGTGGGACGGATGCGCCCCTGCAAAACGAGCCCGCTCAGGCATTCGCGCGGCTCTTCCACCGCAAGCTCCTCGAGGCCGAAGATACGCTCCGCGTCGAAGGCAGCGTAGGCCGGCGCCAGCGCATAGCCGCTCGCCGGAATTTCGCCGATGCCGCGCCACTTGCGGTCCGATACGGCGAACACCTCAGCGAGGACGGCGCGCGCCGCCGGGTTGCCGTCGGCCCGCGCGACGCGCTCGTACTGATTCTCCACTCGGGCTTCTCCCCGTTCGAGTTGGCGAACCGCCGCCAGCACGCCACGCAGCAGGTCGAGCGGCTCGAAGCCGGTGACGACGATGGGCACGTGATAGTGCGCGGCGAGCGGTTCGTAGGCGCGGTAGCCGGTCACGACACAGACATGGCCGGGAGCCAGCAGGCCTTGGATCACACATTCTGGATCCGACAGCAGGGCTTCAAGCGCCGGCGGCACAAGCACGTGCGCCATGAGCAGCGAGAAGTTGCCAACGCCCTGGCGCGCCGCACACTGCACCGCCATCGCGTTGGCCGGCGCAGTGGTCTCGAAACCCACGGCAAAGAAGACGACTTGGCGGTCCGGCTCGCGCGTCGCGATCTTGAGCGCGTCGAGCGGCGAGTAGACGATGCGCACGTCGGCACCGCGCGCCTTGGCCGTGAGCAGATCGCCGCTGGAGCCCGGCACGCGCAGCATGTCGCCAAAGGAGCAGAGGATCACGCCCGGCCGCGATGCAATCGCGAGGGCGCGGTCGATCTGCTCGAGGGGTGTCACACACACGGGGCAACCTGGGCCGTGGATGAGGCGGATGTTTGCGGGCAGCAGCTCATCGAGCCCGAATTTGAGGATCGAGTGCGTCTGGCCCCCGCACACCTCCATGATGGTCCACGGGTGCTGGGCCGTGGCCTCGATCTGGCGGAGCACGACGCGCACCGCGGCGGGATCGCGATACTCATCAAGGTGACGCATCAAGTCTCCTCCTTGCGGAGGTCTGCGTCCTCCTTGCGCAGGTCTACGCCCTCTTTGCCGAGGTCTTCGATTTCGCCGACTTCGGCAAGCAGCGACAAAGCTTCCTGCGCCGCCTGCTCATCGACCGTAGCGATGGCGAAGCCGACGTGGACCAGAACGTAGTCGCCGATCTTGGCTTCAGGGACGTACGCAAGACACGCTTCGCGCGTCACACCGCCAAAGTCGACGCGCGCCATGCGCAGCTCGTCGCTGCCTTCGATCGCCACAACCTTGCCTGGAATTGCGAGGCACATGCTTCACGCCTCCCTTGTAGTTCTTTTCGCACAATTGCGTCGGCGATGACAGCCTGGCGCTCGACCAGCAGGCCGCGGCACTCAGGACCACCGCCGGCACGACCGGGGACCGCGCGGCGGCGCCGAGCAGATCGACACCGTTCAGGTCGGACACGCGGCTCAGCGCCAGCGATCCATGGGCATGCGGGCGTGATACACGGGGTTCGCGAACGCGCCGCGCTGGTAGTCCAGCCGCGCTTGCGAGCGCCGGATCTTACCGCTGGTGGTGAGCGGGATCTGACCGCGGCGCAGGAGCATGATGTCGTAGGGTGTCACGGCGAAGCGGGTGCGCAAGCGCTGGCGCAGCATGCTGGCGGCGCTGGCCGCGGACTCCCGCGCCGCATCGGTGAACTCGGCAAGCAGCACGAGGACTTCGGTGGCGCGGTCGGGCTCGGCAATGCCGAAGGCAGCGATGCGTCCGGGGCGCAGCCCGGGCACCTCCGCTGCCGCCGCTTCGATGTCCTGCGGATACACGTTGCGGCCGCCCATGATGATGAGGTCCTTCAGCCGGCCAGTCACGAACAGCTCTCCCTCGTCCAGGAAGCCGAGGTCGCCCGTGGCCAGCCATCCGTTACGATCGGTCGCGGGCTGTAATCCATCGACGCCGAGATACCCCGTGGCGACCGCTGGACCACGCAGGCAGATCTCACCGATGGATCCGTCGTCGAGCCAGGCGCCACGCGGGCCGCGGATTCGGATCTCCGTGTCGTTCATTGGCCTGCCGACACAAACGAGCTTAGTGGCACTAGAACTGCCGTCGCTGGCCAACGAGAACGTGCGCACCCGTTGGCCGGGCGACCGCATGGAGGCCGCCAGCGTCCCCTCCGCCAGGCCGTAGCACGGCGTCACCACGCCCGCACGCAGTCCGAGCGCGCGGAATTGGCGCTGGAACACCGCGACGCCGCGCGCATCAATGGGCTCGGCGCCGTTCAGCACCACACGCAGGTTCGAGAGATCCACGCCCGGCAGCGTCGCCGGGTCGACCTTGCGGACGCACAGGTTGTACGCAAACTGCGGGGCGACACTGACGGTGGCGCGGTACTTGCCCATCATCTCGAGCCAGAGCGCCGGTCGGCGCAGGAAATCCGTCGGTGGAATCAACACCAGCTCGGTGCGCGACAGGAACGCTCCCATCATCGTCCCGATCAACCCCATGTCGTGATACATCGGCAGCCAGCTCACGCACACGTCCCCAAGCTGCATGCGCATGCGCGACAGGAAGGCGCGCATGTTGGTCAGGATGTTGCGGTGTGTCAGGCAGACGGCACGTGGGTCGCCGGTGCTGCCTGACGAGAACTGGATGAGCGCGAGATCGTCCCCGCTCGGGAGCGTGACGCTGGCCGCCTCTCCCCCATCCGCGGCCTGCCACACCTCCTCGGGTGTCACCAATGCAGCAGCAGCAAGCGTCGGGGTCCCCTCCGCCGCCAGCAGCGTGCGCAGCATCTCCGGCATGATGATGAGGCGCGCCGACACCACCGCAGCCATGCGCGCCAGCTTCTCGCGGAAGGCCGGAAGCTGGTGCATGCCCACCGGAGGGTACGCCGGGACCGGCGTCGCGCCGGCGAACAGCGTGCCCCAGAAACAGAGGACGAAATCCACGCCCGTTGGCAGCACGATCATGGCGCGGTCGCGGGCGCGCAGCCCGAGCCGCGACATCCCCTGCGCAGCGCGCGACACCTGCACGAGCATTTCGCCGACCGTGAGGCTGACGCACGGCGCGTCGAGGCTCTCCACCGAAAACGCTTTGACGTCCGCTTCCTCAGCACGCCGCGCCAGACATTCGACCACGGTCGTCCCGGACAACACGCTGGCGATGTCCGCTGCCAGCACGTCTCGAGTGCCGGCACCCTGCGCGCGCCCGCCGCGTCGCTGTGGTGTTGCATTCGCCATCGTGAATTGTCTCATCGCCGCACCCTAAGCGGCGTCTTGGCGCTCCTCGGGTCACGCGCCGCCACCTTCATTCCGCGTGCGGTCCGTCGCGCCCCCGGCGATGACGCTGTGCGGCCGGTCCCGATTCGTGTGGCTCTCTCGCACACCAGCGTTGCAATTGCCGCGAAGGACTTGGCTGCGAGGATCTCATCGGGTGTGCAGTTGATACCGAAGTTGTCCTCCACCGCAACCTGCACTGCGAGAAACGACATCGAATCCATGGCCAGGTCGTCCGCGACTGACGATTCGTCGTTGATCTCCGCACCTGGGATGCCGGCGTTGTGCTCGATCAAGCGGCGCAGCGTGCGCTTGACGTCCTCGAGGCCCAATGGTGCCGTGGCCGGCGCGGCGGGCCTCCTCTCCCGTCGCACCATCACGCCGGCAGTGCCGCCGTGCGCCGCGGCGCCGTTGCTTGCAGCCGAGCGCGCGGCACCCGCGCCGTTGGCTGCACACGTGGGAGGCCGAGTGGACCGCCCACGGCCGCGATGGTTTGCACCGCCGCGTCGAGATCGGCCGTCTCGTGCGCCGCGGTGACGTGGGCGCGCACGCGGCTCAGATGCGCCGGCACCATCGGCGGGATCGCCGGACAGATGTGGATGCCGCGCGCCCGCAGACGCGCGGTCAACTCGATGGTCCGGGCCGGATCGCCAACCAGGATCGGGATCACCGGAGTGACGCTGTTCATGGTGTCGAGGCCGGCAGCGGCCAGTCCGGTGAGAAAGGCGCCGGCGTTGCGCCACAAGCGCTCGCGCCGTTCCGGCTCGCGCCGCAGAATTTCCAGCGCCGCCAGCGCCGCCGCCGCGCCCGCCGGCGGCAATGCCGCCGAAAAGATCAGGGCGCGCGCGCTGTGGGCGATCGCATCGACGAGATTCTGGTCGGCGGCGACGAACCCGCCCACGCTCGCCAGCGACTTGCTCATCGTCCCGACGATGAGGTCGACGTCGTCGAGCAAGTCGAAATGCTCAGCCGCCCCCGCCCCGCTGGCGCCGAGGACGCCGAAGGAGTGCGCCTCGTCGACCATGACCAACGCCCCGTGGGCGTGTGCGACGGCGCAGATATCGGGCAAATCGCCAATGTCGCCGTCGGCGCTGTAGACGCCCTCGACGATGACTAGCACGCGTCTGCCGCTCGGCTCTTGCGACAAGATGCGCTCGAGATGGGTGGCGCTGTTGTGCTGAAAGTGACGCACCTGTGCGCCGGACAGGCGGGCTCCATCGACGATCGAAGCGTGGTTGAACAAATCGGTGAGGATCAGATCGTCGTTCCGCACCAGGGCCGAGATCACTCCGACATTGGCCTGGTATCCCGAGGCGAACAACGCGGCCGCTTCCTGGTTGAGGAACGCCGCAAGCCGTGTGGCGAGCGTCTGATGCAGCGTCGTCTGGCCGCCGGCCAGCGGCGACGCGCACCGGCTCGTTCCGAAGCGTGCGATTGCCTCGCGCGCCGCATCGCGCACACGCGGGTCGGCCGACAGGCCGAGGTAGTCGTTGGCCACCAGCACCACCGGCCGTCCGTCCGGTGCCGAGTCGCGGTCGGCGGAAAAGAATGGGTACAGGTCTTGATGTCGAGTCGCCTCGATCTGCTGCAGCAGCGGCGCAAAGGGCGCCAGGAAGTCGGCGCGGGCCTGGCGACGAGCACCCCTGGGTGCGCGCCCATTCCTGGCGTGTTCTCTCTTCGGACGGCGGGCGAGTGCTGAGCTTTTCACTGTTTCTCCCTCTTGCGGTTACGCTGCGGTGGCGCGGCGTTCGGCGCGGATCAACGCGCGATCGCGCGTGATGCGCGCAAACAGGTCCACCGCCGGATCGAAAAGAAACCAGAGGAGGACGCGCGTCCACGACCGGTGCGCGTACAGGTGGTCGTAGAACTCGGGTGCCAGCGCCTTGACGCGGGGCAAGTACACCCACGGCACCTTGACCAGATCGTGGTGCTCGTTGTGGTAGCCGATGTTGAAGGCGACGCGGTTGAGGATGCCGTAATATGAGTAGGTCTCCTGTCCTTCGCGGAAGGTGTAGTGCTCTTGAATCCAGCGCGCACCGACGGGGTGCAGCCCGAGCCCGAACACCGTTGACAGGAGGATGTACGCCAACCCCGCCCAGCCGCACCACACCCAGATGCAGAAATCGGTCAGAAGGATGACCGCGGTATTCACCACCGCCCAACCTTCGGTGAACTGCCGCTCGACGCGTAGCGGGCGAACGATCTCGACGACCGCAAAGCAGCACAGCCACAGCGCCTTGCGCCAGGCGGAGTTCTTCACCCAGCGCGCCTCCCAGCGATATGCCAAGTCGGCATCGTAGTCGTATTCGTCGAGATGGTAGTGGTGCAGCAGATGGAAGGTGCGGAAGGACATGGCACTGGGAAAGCCTTGGCCGACGTTGCAGAGGATCCCGAACAAGCGATTGGGCACGGTGCCTTTCACGACGAGGTTATGGGTCGCCTCGTGGATCAATACGAACAGCGCATGGCTGGCAAAGGCGCCGAACAGATAGGCGCACGCCATCACCCAAAACCAACCGACGTCACGCAACACGGAGGCCACCAGCAGCTGCAGCGCGACACAACCGACGATGCAGACACCGGACAGCGGATAGGGGCCGAAGAAGGTACGCACCTGCGGATGGGCGCTGATGAGTTCCCGCCCCCGACGAATGTGAGGGTTCGGCGAATTGACCAGCGTATAGCCCTCCCTCATACGCGTCCCCTCACGCGAGCCGAATGCACCACGGCCGCCACACCCGCCCTTGCTCTCACCTCTTTCGAATTGTTCGAGTTCAGGACCGCTTTGCCCATATCCTCCCCACAGGCGCCTCGGACGGCCCAGCCCGTGCACCCTACTACGGCCCTGACCGTAGCCTGTCAATAGGCGCGGTCGAGATCCCGCGATCCCGCCCTTCCGACGCGAGTGTCTTGACGGCGCATGGGAATGGCGATTCGGTTGTCGTGTGAGCGCCGAACCCCTATAAGGGCCTTTCAGCGAGGTCTCGGAAAATGTCGGAGATGGGTGGTGACAACGTGAACCTACGAGCCCGCGCCGGCGCAGGCGACGAGCCGCCCGGCGTGGCCGGCGCGGTAGAGGTACTGCGGCTCGACGACGGGGAGGATCTCGCCGCGCCCGCGAGCCGCCGTGCGGCGCTCGAGATGCTGGAGAGCGGCGGCGTGGTGTTCCTGGCGAAGTCCGGGTTTGAGCTGCTCGCGCGCGAGCAGGAGCTGATTTCCGACCTGCGCAACTTCCTCGTCGAGGAAACCGAGATCGGCAACGGCAGACCGACCATCATCTTCGAACCACGACGCCGCAGGATCGCGCGGTTCAACTTCGCCTTCGCCGGCAGGAAGCCGGTTCGCGCGCAGATCAAGCAGGCCGTGCGTCCGGAGATCGAGCGCATGATGGCGCGGTTCAGCACCTGGGCGGGAGAGCTGCTCGGCGCACTGGTACCGGGATATGTGCCGGCGCTGGAATGGGACCGGGTGACGTATCGGCCAAACCAGCGCAACGCGGTGCAGCCCTTGCACGTCGATTCGGCCTACGGCTACCCGACCCAGGGGCGTGGCATGTTGCGCGTCTTCTGCAACATCGACCCGCTGCGCCGCCCGCGCGTCTGGCAGATCGGCGAGCCGTTCGAGTCCTTCGCCCGGCGGTTCCTTCCCACCGCTCATCCGCGCCACCCCGGCTGGATGCCGTCACTGCTCGCCCGCTTCGGCATCGTCGGCGGCGCCAAGACCCGGTACGATCTTCTCCTCGCTGATCTGCGCCGCCTGGGGAAGCGCAGCGATGAGTATCAGCGCACGGCGCCGCGGCGCATCGTCGAGTTTCCTCCCGGCGCGTGTTGGCTCGCGCTCACCGATCTGGTGCTGCACGGCGCGATCTCCGGTCAGCACAGCCTCGATCAAACCTTCTTCCTGCCGGCGGCCGCGATGAACGATCCGTCCCGCTCGTCGCTCCGCATCCTCGAGCGGCTGAGCGGGCGCCGGCTCATCTGACCGATCGGGCCGCCGAAGTTTCGCTTCGCGCCATGCCGTCGGCCCCGGGCAACCGCGCTTCTCCACCGGTAACGATCGTTCTGCTGGCGGGAACGGTAAAGATTCCCGACCGTGTCGGCCACCACGACTATCTCGGCGGCTGCAGCCTTCTCGCCTCCCTCCTCGAGCAGACCGCGGGCGTCCGCGCGATCCTGGTGCGCGACGGTTGGCCGCATGATGAATCCGTCTTCGACGCCGCCCGATCGCTCGTCGTCTATTCCGGCGGCGGCCGCAAACTGGCGTTGCTCGCATCGCCGCAGCGCACCGCGACGCTCCAGCGGTTGGTCGACAGCGGCATTGGGCTCGTCATGATCCATCAGGCGGTGTCGTATCCTGCCGAGTTCGCCGGCCAGGCCGCACGCTGGCTCGGCGGAGCGCACGTCGCCGGTCAATCGGCACGCGGGCACTGGCCCGCACGTCACAGCGAGTTTCCGTCCCATCCGGTCACCCGTGGCGTCGGGGCGTGGGAGAGTCGCGACGGCTGGCTGAAGGAGATTCAGTTCCTGGGTGATCTGCACGGCATCACTCCGCTGCTCTGGTCGGGCCGCGCACACCGCGGCGCGAGCAGCGGCGGCACCGCCGACGTGGTGAGCTGGGTCTATGAGCGGCCCGATGGCGGACGCTCATTCTGCTTCACTGGTCTCGACGCGCACTCTGCCTGGTCCGCCGCCGGTGTGCGCCAACTGCTGGTGAACGGCACGCTCTGGTCCGCCGGGCTGACGATCCCCGCGGCCGGGGCACCGTGTGCGGTTGACGCCGCCGGATTGCACGGGTACCTGACCCCGCGGGGTTCGCGGCGCGCCTGGGTTGGGAAACTGCTGCGCCGTGGCCTGCGCCGTTTGGCAGCAGGACGTGCCGCGCGCCGTTAGCTCCAACAGCCTGTCGGACTTGGCAGTCCGGACCAAGACGTCCCCCGAAGGCTCCGGGCCGCGGGCCCGCCACGGTCATGCCGATGCAACTGCCTGCGGAGCTGTGGCGTCGAGATCGAAGTTCGGGAGTGGGGGGCGCCGCCACCGCCGGTGCCACCAGTTCCATTCGGTAGGGTGCCGGCGGATCTGATCTTCCAGAATCTCGTTGAACCGACGGGTCAGTTCGAGAACATCACGTTGTCGGTCGCCACTCTTGGGCGGCAGGATGGGGGGCATGATCGTGATGTGGTGGCCGCCTTCGGGGCGCCGCTGCGCGAATGCCGGGAGCACCGGAATGTCCCGCCGCACCGCCAGGACGGCGGCGGCCACCGGCGTGCGCGCCAAGCGGCCGAAGAACGGGACCGAAACGGAAGGTACGCGGACGTCCATGTCGAGGAGCATGGCGAGGATACCGCGCTGCTGGAGGACCCTGAGAGTCTCCTTGGCCGACGTCGCGCTGTCGCGCAGGATGACCTGTACGCCGTTGTTGGTGCGGAAGTCGGTCAACAATCGGTTGAGGCGCGGGTCGTCTTGACGCTTGGCAACCGCGGCGATGGCAATCCCTCTGTACGCCACGTAGGCGGGAAGCAGCTCCCAGTTGCCGATTTTGCCGCTGACGGCGATGGCCCCGCGGTCAGCCGCGAGTACCCCCTCCAAGTGCTCCCACCCTTCGACCGATATGTACTCGTCGAAGCGCGGGCGAATGTCGTCGAGCTTGGCCAGTTCGACCGCCAACCGCGCCATGTTGCGGTAGGCCTCTCGTGCAATATCCTCGCGAGCGGCGGGCGAATGGGTGTCGCCGAAGGCGATGGCGAGGTGCTCGAGCGCCAGCCGGCGAACACCGGGAAGCGCGCGATAGACCACGTCGGCAGCGCGATCGGCGAATGCCAGGGCGCGCGGCAGGCTGGTCGCCTGCAGCGGCCCGAGCGCGGCGCGCCCGGCGTGGTACACCAACGCGTGCCTGCGCCGGCGGACGAAATGCCGCAGCCCTGACCGCTTGTAGAAGCGGCGCCACGTCGTCAGACTCTCGGGAACATGTTCGTCAGCCATGCTCGCAGACCCGCACCAACAGACCTTGCACCACCATGCTCGGCTCGCTCATGTCCGCCATCGATTCATCGCACATGGCTCACACCGCCACCGCATACACCCCACGCCTGGATGACTCCGGAGCTTGCATGATCGCGGTTCATTCTCTACCAGGTTGCCCTGCCGAGGACCACCGCTCCAATGTGTGGGTGGCGCGATAGAGAGAGCCTGTCGAGGAATCCCGGTTCACCGCTCGAACGACCCGGCATTCCTGAACGAGCGCCGACGTATGCTCAAGGAGTATCACTGGTGCCCCTGATGCAGACGTTCGCGCCGCCTGTGTACCTTGCGCGCCACCAGCAGTGAGGGTCTCGTGCGATTTGTCCTGCTCGTCGCACGCGCGTACCCCACGCGCACCGCCGTGATGCTTGTCTGTCTGTTGCTCGCGGGCGCCGCCGAGGGAATCAGTGTCGCCGGCGGCGTACCGCTCATTACCTTGCTTGCGACTCCCACGGCGCCGCCGGCCAGTGCCGGTGGTGTGGGCTGGTACGTATCGGCCGCCTTGCGCGGCCTGGGGCTCGCCCCCACGGTGGGCGTGCTGCTGCTCCTGGTAGCGAGCGGGGTACTCGTGCGCGCGGTCCTGGTGCTGCTGGCGAACAAGCAGGTCGGCTACACCGTCGCGCACATGGCGACCGATTTGCGTCTGGCGCTCATCCGTGCCGTGCTCCGCAGCCGCTGGGAGTACTACGTCCATCAGCCGCTCGGCACCTTCGCCAGCGCGGTCGCCTCGGAAGCGCGGCGCGCGGCGGACGCCTACCTGCACGCCACGACGCTGGTGGCGCTGCTCATTCAGGCCGTCGCGTACGTCGTCGTCGCCTGCCTGGTGTCGTGGCGCGCGACACTCGTGACCTTGGCGGTGGCGGCCGCGATCGTGACGCTCCTGACTCGGTTCGTGCGCACGGCGCGACGCGCCGGCAGGCAACAGACCAGGGTGACGCAATCGCTGCTCAAGCGGCTCACCGATACCCTGCAGTCGGTGAAGCCGCTGAAGGCGATGGGCCAGGAAGCGCTGGTGGGCCCGCTGCTCGAAGCGGAGACCCGTCAACTCAATCGTGCGCTGCGGCGCGAGGTGGCCAGCAAGGAGGCTATGAACGCACTGCAGGACCCGTTGATGATCGGTTTCCTCGCCATCGGCCTGTACACGGCGCAGAGCCGGTTGTCGCTGCCGCTCGCCACCGTGATCATCTTGGCGATCGTGTGCGGGCGGATCGTCGGCGCGCTCGGCAACGCACAGAAGGAGTTCCAGCGGATGGCGGCGTGCGAGTCGGCCTTCTGGTCGCTGCAAGCGACGATTGCGGCGGCCGAAGCGGCCCAGGAGCACGACGCCGGCAGCGCCGTGCCCGCACTCGAGCGCGCCATCGAACTGCGCGATGTCCGCTTCGCCTACGATGGCGCAGCGGTGCTCGACAGCGCGTCACTGGTCGTCCCCG
Organism: Candidatus Margulisiibacteriota bacterium; assembly: GCA_035541735.1. Classification (GTDB taxonomy): domain Bacteria; phylum Desulfobacterota; class Binatia; order HRBIN30; family HRBIN30; genus DATKMS01. Next base: position 8,661 of record DATKMS010000394.1, on the reverse strand, counting down.
CCGGTGAGTTGACGGCAATCGTCGGCCCGTCGGGAGCCGGCAAGACGACCGTCGCCGACCTCATCATCGGCTTGCTGCGGCCGCAGGCCGGCGACGTGCTGATCGATGACGTGCAGCTGCAAACGTACGACGCCCAGCGCTGGCGTGCGCTGATCGGTTATGTGCCGCAGGACACCTTCCTATTGCACGACACCATCGGCGTGAACGTCACGCTGGGCGATCGCGACCTGTCGCCGGCCGAGGTCCAGGCCGCGTTGCGCGCCGCGGGGGCGTGGGACTTCATTGCCGCGCTGCCCGACGGGATCGACACCGTCGTTGGCGAACGCGGGCTGCGCCTGTCCGGCGGGCAGCGGCAGCGCATCGCTTTGGCGCGGGCGCTGGTGCGGCAACCGCAGCTCCTCATTCTCGACGAAGCAACAGCGGCGCTCGACCCAGTCACGGAGGCCGAGGTGTGCAACACCCTGCAGCAGCTGCGCGGCGCGATGACCATCCTGGCTATCTGCCACAAGGGCTTGCTCATCGCCGCTGCCGATCACGTCTATCGGGTTGAAGCCGGCCGCATCACGCCCGTCGCGGACCGCTCTGCCTGCACCGCACCAACCGAGTGAGGGCGCCGTGCGGAGAATCGGTCCCGGCGGATGCAGATCAACGCAACGGCGCGAAGGCGCAAAGGGAGACATTTGTGGGGAACGTGCTTTCGCATTTCCAGGGGAGTGCGGTAAGAAGGGCGGGTGCCAGCGGAGAATGAACCACGAACGCTTCGAGGCGCAGGTTCTCACCTCCTGCTGCAACCCAGCAATCGTGTCGATCGGATCGATGCGTCTCGATTGTCACGAGGCGTCTGCAAATCCCCCCGCCGCTACGCGGCGCCCCCCCTTGCCAAAGGGGGTAACGAGACGCCCCCTTTGAGAGAGGGGGCAGCGAACGGAGTGCACGGGGGATTTGCGGCCCGGCGGACGAGCGTGTGCCGCCACGTTTACCGACGGAATTTAGGAGTCGGAGCACTCCTCACCGGCTTCCGACTCGCCCCCGTCATCGACTTGGGTGAGCGCCTCGTACGCGGCATCCACCATCGCATCAATCAACTCTGATTCTCATGTATCTCATCCGCTTTGCGCCGTCGCGCCTTTGCATCTTTGCGTTGATTTCTTTGACCTTCCCGTTGTCACCAGGCAGCGCGCAGGCCCAGAAGAAGCCGCCCGACGCATTCGCGCAGGCGTTGTCAGATATGGGTCTCACGGAAGCGGATCTGGGTTACCGCCCGCTGGCGCATTGGAATCGCTACCCGCATCCCAACACTGTTCCGTACGTGCTGCCCTTCTTCACTGATCTGTTCGCCCATCCGCTCGACATCTACGAGTTCACGCGCACCCTCGGCAACTCTGTTGAGGATGCGCTCACACCGCAGGCGCTGCGCGACAAACCGGAGGCGCTGTACCGCCTCGGCGTTGTGTTGGCGACCGAACGCCGCAGCGGCGGGTTCCGGGCCTACGGCGCCAACCTCGATCCGCATCCCACCGCGGAAGATCCGCTGACGCAGGCCTTGCTCACATTGTTCGATCGCACCGGTCAGCCGCAGCAGCGCGACATGACTTTCGGGAAGGCGAGCGGCGCCCCCGACAGCGATCCGGTCGCCACGCTGCGGAGTCAACTCGCCGCGATCCCAACGCCGCTGCATGCGCCGCTCGCCAAGTTCGTGCTCAACCTGATCGACGCGCACACCTGGATCGAGCGCGGCCTGCGGCGCGTGCCGCAGGAGCTGCGCGACGCGGTATTCGACGCCGTGCCGCACCTGGCGGAAGACACGCCGGACGGCGCGCGCTACTACCCGGCAATCGACGACGTGGCACAACTGCTCGACGAACAATCGCTGTGGTACGGGTGTCTGAAGGCCTTGCAGGCCACGCAGGACGCGCGCCGCGAGCTCGGTTCGGTGCCCGCTCCTGACAGCGGATGGCCCGACTTTGATTTTCGCGCGCCGACGCTCTGGGGCACCATCGTGATCGATCATCACAGCAACGGCGAGCAGCAGGTCGACGACCCCTTCCTCGTCGTGCGCATCACCTCACCGACGCCGCTACACGGCACCGCCGGCGCCACCGGCCGGCGGCGGCCGCTCTCGGTGGCCTTGTTGGTCGACGGCGCGCCGGCCGTCGGCTGCGCAGCCGACGACGACCTGCGCGGCTGCAGCAACATGTCACTGGCCTCCGGCATCCTCGGCTGCGGCATCGTCTACGCCGCCGGCGATCAACCCACCACCTATCGCACCCAGGGTTGGGGCATGGGCGCCGGCGTGTTCGGCCTCGGCGCGCTCATCGACGAAGGCGGCAACGACAGCTACCGCATGCGCTTCGCCGGCATGGGCGCAGCGTTCTTCGGCGCCGGTTTGCTGCTCGATGCCGCCGGCGATGATCACTACGTCCTCGAAGAGGGCGATGGCGAGGGTTTCGGAGGTCCTGGCGGAATCGGCGTGCTCGCCGACCGTTCGGGTGACGACACGTACTACGTCGAACCGGACCCCGCCAAAGCCGGGCGCGCCGACTCCCATTCCGATTACAAAGTGGCCGCCAACAACGCCCAGGGCGCGGGCTTCGGCCGCCGCGGCGACGGCTCCGACGGTCACGCCTGGGCCGGCGGCCTCGGCGTCCTCATCGACGTCGACGGCAACGACACCTACCGGGCCGGCAACTTCTCGCAGGGCATCGGCTACTGGTACGGCACCGGCCTGCTGTGGGACGGCGGCGGCGACGACGAGTATCGCGGCGTGTACTACACGCAAGGCTCGGGAGCGCACTTCGCCATCGGCGCGCTCATCGACGAAGGCGGCAACGATACGCACGTCCTCGAGCAGACCGCCGGCGCCGGACTGGGCTTCGGCTGGGACGTCGTCGATGCGCTGCTCATCGACCGCGGCAGCGGCAACGATCGCTACGAAGCCAAGTACGACTCCATCGCGCTGGCAACCAAGCGCAGCACCGCACTGTTTCTCGATGAAGGCGGCGACGACACGTACATCCTCGACGAGAATGCTCGGGGTCTCGCGGACCGCGACGAGGACGCCACCTACACCGAGCCCGGTCGCACCGCGACCTTTCCATTTCACCTCATGCAGGTGGGTTTGTTCCTGGATTGCGCGGGCGCGGACAAATATCTGCGCCGCAAGGCGGACGGCGCGCTGGTGGTAGACCCGCAGGCGGGCAACGATCGCACCTGGCATCTGCGCAAAGCCGACCCGGCGCTCCGCTCGGCCCCCAACGAATCAATCGGTCGCGACGTCGGACGCGGGCGCATCGGCTTCCTCGATCCGTGGCCGGCACGCGTGCCCGGTGCGGCGCCGCCGAATCCAGCGCCGAATGCACGCCCGCACTAGCCGGTCATGGAGTTTCTCGACCTCCCCCTGTTTCTCGCGGTGACGTTCGGCCACTTGGCGCTGACCCCCTACTGGCTGCAGCGCTTCTGGGGCGCCGCGTTCTCTGGTCGGGAGGAGGCGCTATTCTACGCGGTCGTCTTCGGCTTCGGATCCCTGCAAGCGGTGCTGCACGTCCTCGCCTGCACCATCGGCATCAGCTTGGCGGCGGGCGTCGTCGCCCTCGGCTTGCTGCACGCGGTGGCGCTCGCGCTGTTGTACGCGCGGCGCCCAAGCGGCGTCGGGGTTGCCGTCCCCCCACCGACGCAGCGCCCCCGACCGCAGCCGGCGGCGGCGGTCGGGCGTGAACTATTGGACCAGTCGGTCGCGGTCGCCGGCACCAGCGCGGTGCTCGCGTGTATACTCAGCTGGCTGTTTCGGGCCTCGCAATCCCTGCAGATCCTCGGGATCGATTCGACGCACTATCACGCGCCGTACGCCATCAATTACGCGCACGGTGTGAACCTCTTCGGATTCGCCGCCACGCCGCATCTCTACCCGATGGGGGCCAGCGTCCTCGGCGCGTGGTGCTTCGACGCGCTGGCGAGTCCGCTCCTGCTCGATCTGACCAACCTCTTGCCCTTCCTTTTGCTATTCGTGGCGCTCGCGTACCTGTTCACCCTGCTGACCGACGCTCCCGGGTTGGAGTGGGCGTGCCCGGTGTTCCTGCTCTTGTTCACGGGCCGGCTGTTCCGCGTCAGCCTGTTCATCTCCGCCGATCTCTTCTACTGCGCCACGTGTGTAGCGCTGTTCACGCTGCTGTGCCGCTTCTGGGTGCGCGATCGCATCGCGCCGTACGATTGGTTGGCGCTGGGGTTGCTGACCGGAATGCTGGTATCGAGCAAGCCGCAGGGGGTGCTGTCCGCCGCCGTCTTGATCGGCATCGGCGGGGTGGCATTGGTCGTCCGCCGGCTCCTCCGGCGTGCACCGCTGACCGCCGGCCTGCAACCGACCATCGGTATCGGCATCAGCCTGTGCGTGCTGCTTGTCGCCGCGGGCGGGGTGTGGCTGCTGCGCAATTGGGTGCGCTTCGGGTCGCCGCTGGCCCCCGCCGGTCTCTCATTGTTCGGCGTGACGATCTTTCCGGGACTCCCCGCACGCAGTGCAGACGCACCGATGTCGGTGCTGTCCGAAATGCGCAGTACTCCGGGGTACGACCTGTGGGCACGCTTTCGATTCTATACGCGGGATTGGATCGGCGCATGGCCGTCATACTTCGCCCTTGGTTTTCTCGTTCTTGTCGCCGAGGCTACGTACCAACTGGCAACGCGACGCCGTCTGAGAGCCGGCACGGTGCATCGGCTGTTCGCGCTGCTCCTCCTGGCGGTTGCGTTCGCCGTGCATGCGTACTTGCTGGCGGGCGTGGCCTTCAGCGGGCTGGAGTGGCTCCGCGGCCAAACGCTGCGATTCATTCTGCCGTTCTTCGCACTGTACGCGCTGATCATGGTGGCGCTGCTGTTCGCGGACAGCCTGCCGTGGACACGTAGCCGGCATCTCAAATGGCTCGCGGCGGCGGGGCTGGCCGTTCTCCTGGCGGACTACAACCGCCTGACATCAATGCCGCTGCAATGGAATCGCTCGTACGGCGTCGAGGACATGATCGATTACCGCTTGTTGCCGGTGGCACTGGTCGTCGTGTTGCCGTGGTTCGTGGAGGTCGCGCCGTGGCGGCGCTACCTGGCGTACGCCAGCGCGGTGATGGTGGGCGCGTGCGTTGCGATCTGGGTGCAGCAGTCGCTGCTGCGGGCGCAGCCGCTCGGCAGCCAGGCAGCGGCGCAGTTCGAGCGCCAGCTGAGCCGCTTCCAGAGCGACGGCAACGCCCCCACGCCGTACCGCGGTGTGCTCTATCGCGCCCTCGTCTATCAGCGGCAGCACCACTTGCGGTGCACACGCAGCCGCTTCTTCACCGTCAGCCGCTTCGATTTTCCCATCGACTTGCAAGACCCGGGTTTCACCAACGTCGTGTTCGACGTGCAGAACGACGTGACGCGCGTCACGCCGCTCCTGCGGTCCGATGGGCCGGGCCGCGAGCCCTGCGACTTCATCGTCGCGGTGCACACCACCACCGTGGACAAGGACACCACCTATCCGGCAGTGAGCGATGCCGACATCGTCCGGCTGTTGCTGCCGCGCGGCACGTTGCAGCCGATCGGCGACTCCGGCCGCTACCGCGTGTACCACGTACGGCGGTAAGACTCGTTGGGCCATTGACGCTGCCCGCCCTGAGAATCCAGGCGCGCGGCGCGAGTGCGGTGTGCCAAGGGGAACCGCCAGGCAGGAACGCCTCGGTTTCGGTGGCGTGGTGCTGATGAAAGCCTTGGAAGCTGCCCTCCCCGCGCATCTGTTCCGCGCGGGAGTGCCCATGACCTGGCGGTCGTCTCAAGACGATGAAAAACGGCGTGAAGGTGGGGCACGATAGCCACGTGCGCATCGCCGCCCCGCCACATCTCGAAGCAGCGGATATTTCCTGGCCCCCCTCTCCCACGCATCTCCTCAGCGTGGAAGAGGGTTGGGGTGAGGGTGCAATGTGTTGGCCGGTCGGCGCTTCCCATCCCCTTTCTGCCCCCACGACGGTTCCACGCACGGACGAACACCCGGTACCCTCACCCTCCCCTCTCCCGCCCGGAGAAGATGGGTGGGAGAGGACACCTAGCCGGCTACCCCGCCCCAATTTTCGAAAGAGAGGATGAAGGTGAGGGTGCCAGCGTTGGTGGTGCACGGACAAGCACGCACCCTCCCCTCTGCCCACGCTGAGATGACGCGTGGGAGAGGACAGCTTGCGAAATCCATCTCCCGACTCACGGCTTGATTCGGCGCACCGCATTGAGGTTCTGTTCGAACTCCGCCCGCTCCTTGCTCCCTGGCGCCGCCAGGGCAATCGCCTGGTTGAAGTCGGCAACGGCACCCTGCAGGTCACCCTTCGCCTGCCGCGACCGCCCGCGGCCGTTGAAGCCGTACGCGTACCTCGGGTCGCGGCGGATCAGTTCGTTGTAGTCGGCAATCGCGCCATCGAGATCGCCCGTGACCCGCCGCGCATGGGCACGGTTGACCAAGGCTTCCCAGTACCCTGGGTTGAGCTGCACGGCGCGCTCGAAATCGGCACGGGCACCGCTGAGGTCCCCCTTCGACCGCCGCGCCGTCCCGCGAAAATTGAAGGCGATGTGGTTGCGTGGCTCAACCTCGATCACCCGATCCCACATCGACAACGAGTCGCGCCAGACACGTGTTTGCAGCGCAGCCAGCATCCCGAGCATCGCCAGCAGCAGGACCAGCGTGGCACACCCGGCGGCGACCGCCCCAGCACCGCGGCGTGCCAGGCTGCGCCATGCCTGTTCCGTCCCCGCCGCAACCAGGGCGGCCCACGGCAGACACCCGAGGTAGGTATACCGGTCGGCGACTTTCTGGACGCCGCTCTGCGTGAAGCCGAGAACCGGGAACAGGATCAGCGCGTAACACACCCACGCCGCCAGTGCCCACGGCCAGCGACGGTACAGCGCGATGAGCACCACGGTCACCACCGCCACCACCACCAGCGAGGCAACATACGCCGGCGCCAGCGGGTTCAACGGCCGCTCCAAGAGATACACCGGCGAGAGCTGGGTGGGGAGCAGGGTCTTCCAGATGTAGAAGCACAGGCCGTACGTTGCCTGCACGACCCGTTCGGCCATTCCATGTTCCGCCAGCGACGGCAAAGAGCGCGCCTGTTTGGCCTGCAGGGCGAGCACGCCCGCTGCGGCGGCCGCCACCAAGTAGGGGAGCTTCTCGACTACTATTGAAGCGCGCCCAGAATCGCCAGGGGCTTCACCCCTGGCTGTTGAATGCCGCCCCTTCCGGGGCTGTGTTCTCCGCGTATCACCGATTGCGTCAGCGTGCAGGAGCCCCGGAGGGGCGGCACCCGCTAGCCAGGGGTGAAGCCCCTGAAGACGTAGCGCGATCCGCCGCAGCGGGTACACGTCGAGAACGAGCAGCACGATAGGCAGCGTCATACCGATGGACTTCGCAAGCAAGGAGAGGATGAAGCACCCGATCGACAGCACGTACCATCCGCGCCGCGACCGGGCATCGCGGTACTCCTGCCTGCGGAGATACGCGTAGACAGCCAGCAGCCAAAAGAACGCCGATGTGACTCCCTGCCGCTCCGTCGCCCACGCCACCGGCTCGACGCGCAGCGGATGCAGGGCGAAGAAAAGTGCACCCACGGCGGCGGCGACAGGCACCGCGAGGGATGCGGGCGGTGCGGACACCGGGTATCGCCGTGCCAGTAGGTGCGCCAGCAGGTAGTAGAGGACCACCGCGTTGGCAATATGCATGACGAGATTGCCGAGGTGGAAGGCCGTAGGGTTCAGCCCCCACACCGTGTAGACCATTCCGTGAGTGAACCACGTCAACGGCTGGTAGTGGCTGAAATCGAGGGTCGTAAACATCCACTTGATGTTCGTGAACGACAGCCCGCGGTAGCGGTCGTTCCAGACGAAATAAAAGGGATCGTCCCAGTTCACGAAATCGTTGTGCACAATCGGCACGAAGGTGATGAAGACCGCAACGGCGATGAGGACAGGGAACAGGAGGCTGGCGTTGGCAACGGTGCGCCGCATGGCCCGGCACGCTCACCCCTTCTGGCGCTGGCGTAGCTGATCCTCGACTGTCTTGAGCAGCCCTTTGATCTTCTTGTTGTTCGGCGCCACCTTCACACCCTGGAGCGCGTACTCGCGCGCTTTCTCCCATTCGCCGCGGTCCATGTAGAGCATGGTCATGTTCACCAGCGACGGAAAGTGATCCTGCCGGATCTCATACGCCTTCTGGAGCTGCCGCAGTGCCTCCTCCTGCGCCACCGGATCGTTGCGTTGCTCTTGCATGAGAATGGCGGAGTAGTTGAAGCGGGCGGCGTGACATTCCGGAGACGCTTCCGTGGTGGCACGATACAGCGTGACATGGTTGCGCCAGTCGAAGTTGCGCACGAAGGTGCGCGCGCTGTAGAGCGCCAGCACGAGCGCGAGGGCCCCGACCGGCACGTGGCGCAGCCAGCGGGCGCCGGTTGCTAGAACGTACCGCCGTGACAGCGCCACACCGGCCCCCGCCACGGCCACGCAGAACCCGACCGACGGCAGGTACAGCAAGCGCTCGGCCACCAGCACACCGATGGGCACGATGAGATTGCCGATCAACGAGTACGCGATCGCGAAAAACCCCAGGCCGAAGAGCAGCCCCAGGACACGTGCCCGCAACGCCCAGACAAACGCCGCCACCAGGCAGGC
>DATKMS010000393.1:0-28157 GCA_035541735.1 Candidatus Margulisiibacteriota bacterium | reverse complement strand
GAGGTCAGGTGAGGGGAAGTGATGGTTCTTCATCCTTGCTTCCTCGCGGAATGTTCATGCATTCGGGACCACTCAGAACCATTGGTTGCAGAATCATCTCATCCCCTCACCCCAACCCTCTCCCGGAGGGAGAGGGAGCCGTTCGCATGTCTGGTCGGTCTGAGGCTACGCCTCGTTAGTGGTCTACCCCAGAAATCGCGTCGGTAGGATCGATGCGTCTCGATTGCCACGCGGCGTGCGCAAATCCCCCGCCGCTACGCGGCGACCCCCGCTTTCGCGGGGGTGACGATGGCGACCAGTTTTTCAACGGGCTGTTACGCCACGACCTTCAACCGTCGGCATCACCGCGCCGGGCACCTGTTTCAGAATCGCTTCAAGAACACCCTCGTCGACGAGGAGGTGTACCTGTTGGAACTCGTGCGCGACATACTGAACGCGCCCGCCGGACCGTCACCAAGGCCATCAAGGCAGCGCTGGCAAAGATCAGCGAGCAGCACCCTGCCCTCGGCCAGCACCTCAGCGCCACGATCCGGCGCGGCTATCTCTCCGGACCCACGCAATCCCATCCAGTGGGAGACGGGAACCGGCGGTGCCGTCAATGTCCAGACGCCCGATGGGCCACCTACTCGTCCACGACGCGTGCGGCTTTGTATGCGAAGCGCGGTAGATCGCCACGCGCCACCAGGTCGAGTTGTGCGCTGACGTCGAGACGCGCCCGGAAGCGCTCGCGGAGACGGCGCGTGATATCCGCCACGTTGCTTACTAGCGTCGGATCGTATTCGAGACGCACATGCAGCTGCGGGGCTGGCTGCTTCGGGCGCACGATCTGGTACTCGGCCGAGGGTGTCGACACCTCCGGGAACTCGTAGAGCACCAGCGCGACGTCGATCGGTAAGATTTCGTCCGAGCCGACGGGAACGATGTCGCGCACGCGGCCTTCGTAGAACAACCGTCGGTGTGTTTCACCGCAGGGGCACGGCGTCGTGTTCCAGCGCACGATGTCTTCCAGGTCATAGCGCAGCAGGAAATTGTCTTTTTCGAGCACAGTGACCACGAGGTTGCCGCGCTCGCCGTGCCCGCAGGCGCGGCCGCTGTGCCGATCGATGACCTCGACGATGGCGAGATCCTCCGCGAGATGTGCGCCGTCGCGCTCGTCGCAAGCGCTGCCCAGCAGCGGCAAGGCTTCCAGACCCGAGCTGGCCATCAAGTACTGCTCGGACGGATGATCGCCGGCGATCGTCAGGTTGAGATCGCGCGCCGGATCGATCCCGATCTTGCGCGCCGCCTCGGCGTAGGTCGTTGCGACGTTGCCGAACAGGCGATACATGTCTGGCTTGAGACGCCGCCAGACCTCGATCACGTCCTTGATGTGTTGCTCGCCGACCGGCGGGCCCGACGGAATGTTCAACACACCCAGGCCTTCGATGCCGTGGCTGAAGTGCCAGCCGCCGGCGTTCATCCCGAACGGATGCGCGTTGGCGAGGCGCATGCCTGGCCGCAGTCCCCATCGCCAGCGGCCACGCGACGAGGCCGCGTAGTCGACTTCGAGATCCTTGCGCGTCCATAGAATCAACGTCGGCCGGCCGCTGGTCCCGGTTGACGCACCAAGGCGCACCGCTGCGCTGACCGGTGCGCCGCGATAGTCGCCAAACGGCGGATACTGTTCTTCACTCGCACGCAGCTCCGCCTTCAGCGTCGTGGGAATGTGGTGCAGATCGTCGAGGCCGCGCAGGTCGCCACGGCGCAGTCCCGCCGCTGCGAGCTTGCGCTTGAAGAACGGCACCGGCACCGACCACACACGATCGAGCTGGCGCGCCAGACGGGTCTCCTGCAGCTTCTGCACCTGCTCCAGTGGCATCGTCTGGATGACGGAATCGTAATAGCGGTCGTCGGTTCGTGCGTTCATCGTGCGGTCGCGGGTTACGCGTGCTTCCTGCGGTCCAGCATCGCTTCGGCGAAACGTGGCGGGCCCGCGGCCTCTGGGATGTCCGTTTCCGGCACCAGCTCGATCTCCATCTGAATGAGCACGGTGGCCTTGATTTGCTCGGCGAGCACGCGCTTCAGCGCGTCAGGATCGGCCGGCGCGTATCGGGTGCCACACCGCAGTATGGCGCGATCGTAGCGCTGGCTTTCGGGATGCTCGACGATGATCTGGAAGCGGCCCAGTTCGGGGAAGGCGCTGGTCACTGTGTGCACGTGCGCCGGGTGCACCAGCACGCCCTTGATCTTGCGGATCACGCCGACTTGTCCGACGAAGACAATGCGCAGCGACGGATCGCCGCAGGGGCATGCGCCTGCAAGGAGCCGGAAGGCGTCACCGGGGGCGTAGCGCACCAGCGGCAGCGCGCGCGGGCCGAGTTGCGTGGCGACGATCTCGCCGGTTCCACCGGGCTGCACGGGCTCACCGCTCTCGGGGTCGAGGAACTCGCAGAACAAATCGCGCGCGTGCAGGTGCATGCCGTCGTGCATGCGGCATTCGCCGGCCAGCGGGCCGATCTGCGCTTCACCGCAGTGGTCGAACAGCTCGATGCCAAACATGTCCTGCAAGTCGCGGCGCAGCTGCGGCGTGAGTGCCTCGGCGGTGGAGAAGCCGACGCGGTAGTGCAAGTCGCGCCGCGGCTCGAGCCCCATCTGCCGCGCCGTGTCCCCGAGGTTGGCGAGGAAGCTCGGCGTGCCGGCGTACACCGTCGCCTGCCAGGCACGCGCCACCTCGACCTGCAGCTGACTCGCACCGGTGCCGCCGTTGATCACCAGACAGCCGGCTTCTTCGAAGGCGCGATGCAGGCGGAGTCCGCCGGGCATGATGTGGTACGACAGCGTGACGTGCGCGACCTCACCGGGGCGCACCCCCATCGCCTTGATCGCTTCCTTCAAGACCGGTGTGCCGCCACGTTCCTCCGCGAGCCGCGGAATGAAGATCGGACCCGGGGAAGTGTGCAGCGAGCCGAACTGCTCGCGCGGTACGGCCAGGAACTCGCCGAACGGCGGATGGGTGCGTTGGTTGGCGACCAGGTCGGTCTTTGCGGTACGCGGCACGCGCGCGCGGAAGTCGTCGTAGTGGCGCAGCTGCGCCGGGTGCACGCCAGCCGCGCCGAGCACGCCGCGGTAGTAGGGTGAGTGCTCGTGCACCCACGTCAGCGTCTCGCGCAGCCGTGCGAACTCCTCGGTGGTCGGTGGCCAGCTCATGCGTGAAGGCGGCTAACAGATGTTAACCTGGGCCGTCAAGGAGCGGCACGATGCGGCGTTCGAAACGGGCTTTCTTGACTTCACTCACCCCCTACGGTAACCGCTCGGCTGCGTCGTGAGACTCGGGTCCTGACCCTCGTTGGAAGGGGCGAGCTGACAGCCGCACATGCCGACCAAGTACGTGACCGTCGACGGCACCGCCGTCAATTACTTCCATACCGGACCGACGACCCTTCCCGGCGTGGTTCCGGATCTGAACATGGGTGAGCTGCTGCTCTGCCTGCACGGGGCGGGGTCGAACGGCAATTCCTGGTGGCGGCAGCTCGGCGCCTTTGCTGACAGCCACAGCCCGCTGGCGTTTGACTTCCCCGGGCACGGACGGTCTGGCGGAACGGAGAGTCTGAAAAGCATCGAGGCGTATCGCGACTGTCTGGCAACGTTCATGGATGCACTGCGGCTGCGGCCCGCGGTGCTGATCGGGCGTTCGATGGGTGGGGCGATCGCCATGGCCCATGCGCTGGCCCACCCCGAGCGGGTCCGCGGGCTCGTGCTGGTCGCGACGGCAGCGCACTTCGAGCTCGCACAGACAACACTCGACACCTGGAAGAACGTCATGCTGGGACGGGCGCAGCAGCCCTTCTCCACCGAGGCATTCTCGCCGAAGACGGAGTTCGCGGTGATGCGCGAGATGTGGATGGAGCAGGTGAAGACCGACCCGCGGGTGCGTTACTTCGACTTGGTGGCATGCAACCAGTTCGACATCCGCGCGCGCCTCGGCGACCTCACAGTGCCGACGTTGATCGTCGCCGGTCGCGACGACACCATGACGCCGCTGCAGCAGTCGGAAGTGCTGCACGATGGTATCCAGGGATCGAAGCTGGTGGTCATCGATGACGCCGGACACACGGTGCCAAACGAGAAGCCCGAGGAGTTCAACAGTGCGCTACGAGACTTTCTCTCAACGCTTCCTTCAGGTTCCTCTCCCACAGGGAGAGGTCAGGTGAGGGGATGAGATGGCCTCTTCGTGTGTGTACCGTCGTTGGGAGCCCAACAAGGTGACGCTGTCGCGTCCGACATCTGATCACCTCAGCCCTGCCCTCTCCTGGAAGGAGAGGGCAGAGGAACCGCGCGCGTGAGCGGCTTCGATCGCAAAGCCGTCATCGCCGGCGTCTACGAACATCCCACGCGCTGGGCGCCGGACAAGACCATGTTCCAGATCCACGCCGAAAGTGCGCGCGGCGCGCTCGCGGACGCCGGGCTGACGATCAAGGACGTCGACGGCTACTTCACCTCGGGCGTCGGTCCGATCGGGGTGCTGTCGATGGCCGAGCACCTCAACCTGCAGCCGCGCTATCTCGATTCGACGTCCATCGGCGGATCATCGTTTGTCGCGCATGCCACCCACGCCGCCGCGGCCATCGCCGCGGGGTTGTGCGAGGTGGCACTGATCACCTACGGCAGCACGGCATCCTCCGAACGTTTCGCGGTGGGCACGGGTGGCGGGTTTGCGGGCGACCCCCCGGATCACTTCGAAGCCGCTTTCGGTCCCACGGTGTTGGGCTCCTACGCGCTGGTGGCGCAACGGCACATGCACGAGTTCGGGACGACGTCGGAGCAGTTGGCCGAGATCGCCGTCACGATCCGCCGCCACGCTTCGCTCAACCCGGTCGCCAAATTCCGCGATCCGATCAGCGTCGAGGACGTAATGGCTTCCCGCATCGTGTCGTCACCGTTGCACCTGCTCGATTGCTGCATCATCACCGACGGCGGTGGCGCTGTGGTCGTGACCAGTGCCGAACGGGCGCGCGACCTGAAGAAGCGGCCGGTGGTTGTGCTCGGTGGGTCGGAGGCGTGCTGCCACACGAATATGGGGAAGCGCGATCTCACCGACATGGCGGCGAAGCAGTCGGGGCCGCGTGCCATGGCGATGGCCGGTGTCACACACCGGGACATCGACATGTGCATGATCTACGACTCCTTCACGATCACCGTGCTGGAGACGTTGGAGAACCTCGGCTTCTGCAAGAAGGGCGAGGGCGGCGCGTTCGTACAGGACGGCCGCATTGGGTTGGGTGGTGAGCTGCCAGTGAATACCGACGGCGGCGGTCTGTCGTCGAACCATCCGGGTATGCGCGGGATCTTCCTGGTCATTGAGGCGGCGAAGCAGCTGCGCGGCGAATGCGGTCCGCGGCAGGTGAAGGATTGCGAGATCGCGCTATGCCACGGCACCGGCGGCATGCTGGGGTTGCGGCACAGCGGCGCCACGTTGGTGCTGGGCAGAGGGTAAGATGGCGGAGGACAAGAAGTACAAGAAGCCCGTGCCACGCATCGACGAAGAGTCGAAAGGTTTCTGGGAAGCCTGCCAGCGCCATGAGCTATACCTGCAGAAGTGCCGTGCCTGCGGAGCGTTCCGCTACTACCCGCGCGCCCTGTGCCCGGCCTGCTTGTCGAGCGACACGGAGTGGGTACTTTCCTCCGGACGAGGCACCGTGTACACATACACCGTGACGCATCAGAACCAGGCCGCCGGATTTCGCGACGAGTTGCCCTACGTGCTGGCCTACGTCGAGCTGGAAGAAGGGGTGCGCCTGTTGACCAACATCGTCGGCTGTGCGCCGGAAGCCGTCAAGATCGGCATGCCCGTCGAGGTCAGCTTCGACGACGTGACACCCGAGGTAACACTGCCGAAATTCAAACCGGCGGCGTAATCTTCCTGTCGACTTTCGACTGTCGACTCTCGACTCGCGTGATGATTCTCGACCTGCACACCCACTCCGACGCTTCCGAGGACAGCCGCGCGCCGGTGGAGACCTACATGAAGTGGCTCGTCCGCAAGCGCGACGTGCTGCCGATCGATGGCATCGTGCTGACCGAGCATCGGCAATGGGACCCGCACGCCGACTATCGCCACCTCGAAGACAAGTACGGCATGCTCATCTTGCGTGGCGCCGAGGTCGAGACCGACTACGGGCACGTGCTGGTGTATGGCGTCAACGACGACATTACTCGCCACTTCGACTTTACCGATGTCCGGCTGCCGGCGCAGGAATTGATTCCGGCGGTGGCGCGCATGGGCGGTCTGGCAGTGCCATGCCATCCGGGACGCCCGACGATCGGACTGTGCGAACACTACGCGCACAAGCCGCCCATCGCGGGAGTGGTTGCCGTCGAGGCGCTCAACGGCGGCAGCCGGCGCGGCGAGAACGAGCGCGTGCAGGAACTCATCGCACACTACGGGTACCATGCGGTCGGCGGCAGCGACTCGCACCTGGTGAGCTTCATCGGCATCTGCGCCACACAGTTCGCCGACGAGATTCGGAGCGTCGAGGACCTTGTCATCGCCTTGGAGCGCGGCCGGTATCAGCCCGTCGACTTCCGTGAGCGCCTGAAGAAGGAGGCGTGATGGCGCTCGATTTCGACCGCTCAATCATCGGCAGCGAGTTCGACCGCACGGTCTTCGCACCGGTCACGAAGGACGCCATCCAGGAGTACGCCGCCGCATCGGGCGAGCCTGGTGCCAACGAGGTTACCGCGCCACCGACCTTCGTGGTGCGCCTGCGGGGACACCGCTGGATGCCGGAGAACATGCCGAACCTGGGGCGCGTCGGGTTCGACGCCGGCAAGGACATCGAGTTTGGTGTGCCGGTCCGCGTTGGCGACGTGCTCACCGCGGTCAGCACGGTGCATGACATCTACGAGAAGACCGGCCGCAGCGGCAGCATGGTGTTCGTCGTGCTGCGCACGGTGGTCACCAATCAGCGCGAGGACGAGGTTGCGGTGATTGATCAGAAGATGATGTTCCGGTGAGCGACATGGCGACCCGGTTTGCAGACGTTGACGTCGGTCACGACTTGCACACGCTGACGCTCACTCTCAGCGGCGACGAGGTCAAGCGCTACGCGGTGGCCGCGCGCATGCCCGGCGGCCGCTTCATGAGCGACGACGACGCCCGCAAGGAGGGCCTGCCGGGGCAGATCGTGCCGGGCAACCTCAGCCTCGCCTTGTTTTCGCGCCTGATCGCCGAATCCCTTCCCGATGCGACGCTGAAGAAACTCAGCGCCACCTTTCGTGGATTGGTGCATCCGGGGCAGCCATTGAAGATCCACGGCGTGGTCACCGAGAAACACTGTACCGATGAAGGTGATCGGATCGAATGCGACCTCGTCCTCGAAAGCCAGGAGGGGGATCGCTTGGTGACCGGGACCGCAACGGTTCAAATTCCGGCGCGCCGCTGACGGCATTGGTCCGGAAGAATGCAGCGAGCGAACACACGACGTGCAACCAGTAGTGGCTCGCCACGCAGAAAGGGCCCAGAGAGTATGGGGCAGGAAAGCGGGAACGCGGTGCGGGCGACGCTGCTCGATATGCTGGTGAAGCATTCGTATCACCGGGCGCCCGACGACCGCTTCGAGCTGTCCTCCGGCAAACGCAGCAACTTCTACATCGACTGCAAGACCACGACGATGCGCGGTGCAGCGATGCCATACGTCGCGCGCGAGGTGGTTGCTCGCTTCCCCGCGGACGCAGACGCGGTGGGTGGCTTGACGCTGGGCGCCGATGCGATTGCCGGCGCGGCGGCCTTCTATTGCCAGACCATCGGGCGACCGATGGATTCCTTCACCGTGCGCAAGTCGGCCAAGAGCCACGGGATGATGAAGTTCATCGAGGGCTGTCCGGGAGCGCGCGTGGTGGTGGTGGACGACGTGGTGACGACCGGTGGCTCCACCATCGACGCCATCCGCAAGTGTCGCGACGCCGGCATTCAGGTCGTTGCGGTGGTGGCGTTGGTCGACCGGGAAGAAGGGGGCATGGGTGCGGTGCGTGCCGAAGCCGGAGCCGGCATCCCCGTCTCCGCGGTCTTCGCAAGGTCAGAGCTCGAAGCCCATTGGCAGTCGTTGGAAACCAAGGGCGCTGCACGGTGAAGCGTCCACGTGCTCGCAATCGCAATCGGCAGTCGTGTGATTGAAGCATCGCGAGCACCGCTGCCCTGAGCACGAGCACAAACGGGCGTTATCGTATTGCCGAAAAGCTGCACCAAAAGACTACCGACTTGCCCAGCACCGCGGTCTCCGCCACATTGTCCCCATGCCTGCTGCCGCTCCCGCTGCAACGCGCCGCCGCCCGCGCCCCGATCCTTTCGGCTACGATCCGCAGTTGCATGCGCGCGTGCGGCCGGTCGCCGAGTTCTTGTATCGTCGCTACTGGCGCGTCCAGACGGACGGTATCGAGCACATCCCCGACCACGGCGCGGCGTTGCTCGTGAGCAACCACTCGGGCGGCATTCCGTTCGATGCGACGATGATCGCCACCGCGATCGACCTCGAGCATCCGCAGCAGCGGCTCGTGCGCTTTCTCTACGACCGCTTCGTCGCCGCGATGCCGTATGTTGGCGAATTCTACAACCGCATGGGCTCGACGGTGGCGTCGTTTCAGAACGCCCGCAAGCTGCTGCAAACTGGAGCGCTCGTGGGCATCTTCCCCGAAGGAGTCGACGGCGTCGCCAAAGGGATTTGGGAAAGCTACCACCTGCAGCGCTTTCACAGCGGCTTCGTGCGGCTGAGTCTGCAGCTGCGCGTGCCGATCATTCCCACTGCGGTGGTGGGGGCGGAGGAAATCTATCCGGTGATCGCCAAGTGGCAACGCCTGGGGCCGTTGAAGGAACTGCTCAACATTCCGTACGTCCCGGTGACGCCGCTGTTTCCGTGGTTCGGGCCGCTCGGGATGATTCCGCTGCCGACGAAATGGCGCATCCGCTTCGGCGCACCGATCCGGTTGTACGAGCACCGCCGCGGGCCGCGCGCCGCGTCGACGCGTACCGTGCATGCGTTGGGGGAACGCGTGCGCCGGCACATTCAAGCCATGGTGCACGAGTTGCTGGCGCAGCGGGAATCGGTGTTCTGAGGGCCTCGGCCGGCGTCCCTTCTGTGGCCCGCGCCCGTCGGTCGCTTGACGCGTCAGCGCGTGACTTCTTCTTCGATGCGCGCGGCCTTGCCGGAGAGCTTGCGCAAGTAATACAGCTTGGCGCGGCGCACCTGGCCGCGCATGATGACGTCGATCTTGTCGATGCGTGGTGAGTGCAGCGGGAAGGTCCGCTCGACCCCGACGCCATACGAAGTCTTGCGCACCGTAAAGCTGGCGCGGTTGGCGCCGCGTGACATGCGCAGCACGACGCCCTCGAACACCTGAATGCGCTCCTTTTCCCCCTCGATGACCTTCACATGCACGCGCACGGTGTCGCCCGGCTTGAAGCCGGGAATGTCGCTCTTCAATTGCTCGCGTTCGATCGTATCGATCACGTTCATCGGGTCACCTCGGGGTTGCTGAGGATTCGCGGCTTCACGGGTCGCCGGCACGCCGCGGCCTCTGAGCCCGCCTCGTCTCAGGGAAGTGGCTTCTTAGCGCTTGCCGCGGAGGCGGTCAAGGATGACGGCGGCCGCCGAACGGACGGACAGGTGATTGTAGTCGGTGGGCCCCCAGATGGGTTCCAGCATGACATCCGCCCGTTCAGTCACCTCGGGCGCCAATCCCCAGCCCGTCCCCAGCACGATCAGGTGCGGTTCGGGGCGGACCTCGAGTTGTGCGCGCAGGTCGGCGCAGGAAGTGCGCGCGGCACTGCCGCGTGCGGAGGTGGCGACGAGCCGCGGCCGCATACCGGTTTCATGCTCCAAAGTCAGCAGCGTGCCGTCCAGATCATGTTCCAGGCGGACGAGGCTGAGGGCATCCTTGCGCGTGACGTTGTAGGTGCTGCCGTAGCCGGTTTCCCAGTGCTCCATGATTTTCGCCGCAAGCACGCGCAGCGCCTTGACGGGCGTGGCCACATAGAAGCGCCGCACGCCGTAGGTGCGGGCGGAGCGCGCGATGTCGTGGATGTCCATGTTGGTGAGTGCCGACGTCACGATCGCCCCGGTCTTGTCGAGCACCGGGTGATGCAGCAGTACCAGGTAGAGATCAGCCATTGCGGCGCGCGGCCAGTGTAGACAGGAAGGCGCGATCCGCGGCGCTGAGCGGCGCGCCGGCCAACAGGTCGGGCCGCCGCTCGTACGTACGGCGCAGGGCCTCTTGCCGGCGCCAGCGCGCAATCGCCGCGTGGTCGCCCGAGAGCAACACGTCGGGAACGCGCCGGCCACGAAACTCGGGCGGGCGTGTGTACTGCGGATACTCCAGCACGCCGTCGCTGAACGACTCGACGGTTGTCGAGCTGTCACAGCCGAGGGCGCCGGGAACCAGGCGACTGACCGCCTCGACGACCACCAAAGCGGCTACCTCACCGCCCGAGAGCACGACGTCCCCGATGGACAGCTCGTCGTCGACGAAGGCGCGGACGCGCTCGTCAACGCCCTCGTAGCGGCCGCACACCAGCGCGACCGCCGGCACCTGTGCCAGCGCACAGGCCTCAGCCTGCGTGAAGACGTGGCCTTGCGGCGCCAGCAGGATGCGTCGCGGCCGCACCGCGCCGGTATCCAGCGACTCCAGCGCGGCGACAATCGGTTCCGGCTTCATGACCATACCGTGGCCGCCGCCGTATGGCGTGTCGTCGGTGACGCGGTGCTTGTCGGTGGCGAAGTCGCGGATATTGACCAGAACGAAGTCAACGACGCCGCGCTCCTGCGCCTTCTGCAGCATCGTCGCCGAGAGCACCGACGTGAACAGCTCCGGGAAGAGCGTGAGGATGTAGAAGCGCATCAGACGTCGAGCAGGCCGGGGAGCGGATCGATCACCAGCCGCTTGTCGGCGCGATCGATGTGCCGGACCACGTCAGCAATCAGCGGGATGAGGTGTTCGCGCTCATCGGCGCGGACCACGCACACGTCATTGCTGCCGAGCGCAAGCACCTCCGTCACCACACCGATCTCGGCGCCGGCTGTCGTGACCACGGTCATGCCCAGGAGCTGGTAGTGATACAGCTCATCCGGGCTGGCGGGTGGCAGGTCGTCTTCGCTGACGCACACTTCGCAGCCGACCAACGCTTCTGCCGCGCTCATGGAGTCGCAAGCCTCCAGGGTGAGTAGGAGGAGGCGTTTGTGTGGCCGCACGCCGACGATACGGCGCTCTAGCTCTTGAGTGCCGCGGCGTAACACCACTCGGGCCCCGGCTGTGAGGGCGGTGGAAGCAGGGTTGAAGAGCCGGACCCGCAGCTCGCCGTGGGTCGCGTGGGTGTTGACGATCTCGCCCAGGGCGATCAGGGTTGCAGCCGCCAAGGCGTGTTCCGCACCCTTACTTGTCTTCGACGATTTCGAGGACGACCTTGCGGTTGGTGCGTGAGGCCGCCGCGTTGAGGATGGTGCGGATCGACTTTGCCGTGCGGCCTTGTTTGCCGATGATGCGTCCGAGGTCTTCCTTCGCGACCTTCAGCTCCAACACCGACGCGGTGTCGCCCTGCGTTTCCTTGACTTCGACCGCATCCGGGAAATTCACCAGAGAGCGAGCCAACAGCTGGACCAGTTCCTTCATGTCTGCGCCTCCCCGGGAGATGCTCCTGCCACGGTGATGCCGGCCGCCCGGGCAATGCCGCTGCGCTTCATGAGCTGGGAAACGGTGAGTGATGGGCGCGCTCCGCGCCGGAGCCAATGCTCCAGCTTGTCCTGTTGGAAGACCACGCGCTCCGGGTTCTGCCCCGGATCATACGTCCCCACCTGATCCAGTCGCCGCCCATCACGCGGCGCGCGGCTGTCGGTAACGATGATGCGGTAAAAGGGACGCTTCTTGGCGCCGTGTCGGGACAAACGGATGGTTGCTGCCATGATCGAAATGTACTCCTCTCGTGTGGGGTGGGCAATCACATTGGAAAGCCGTGCGGGGCGCCGCCCCGGCCGGCGAACTTGCTCATCTGTTTCATCATCTTCTTGGTTTGCAGGAATTGCTTGAGGAAGCGGTTGACGTCGGCGACGGTGGTGCCGCTGCCGCGCGCGATGCGCTGCCGCCGGCTGCCGTTGAGGATGAGATGGTTGCGGCGCTCTTCGTTTGTCATCGAGTTGATGATCGCCTCCACCTGCTTCAGCTCCCCCTCCGCTGAGTTCATGTCGAGGCCGCGCGTGAACTTCTTCATCCCCGGAATCATCGACAGCAGGTCACCCATCGAACCCATCTGCCGCACGGCGCGCAGTTGATCGCGGAAGTCCGCGAGCGTGAACTCGTTGCGCCGCAGCTTCTTCTGCAGGGCGACGGCCTGCTCCTGGTCGTAGACACGCTGGGCCTTTTCGATCAACGTGAACATGTCGCCCATGCCGAGGATGCGGGTGGCCATGCGGTCGGGATGAAAGACCTCGATGGCATCGAGCTTCTCGCCGGTCCCCGCAAACAGGATCGGCGCGCCGGTCACCGCGCGGACGGAGAGCGCGGCGCCACCGCGCGCGTCACCGTCGAGCTTGGTGAGAACCACGCCGCTGAGAGCGAGACGGCTGTGGAAGCCGCCGGCGACGTTCACCGCGTCTTGCCCCGTCATGGCGTCCACGACCAGTAGGATTAGATGCGGTTGGATCGCCGCCTTGATGCGCTCCAGTTCCTCCATCAACGCATCATCGATGTGCAAGCGCCCGGCGGTGTCGATCAGCAGGATGTCGTGCCCGTGGTGCTTGGCGAACGAAAGCGCATCGCGGCACAGGGCGACCGGATCGGCTCCTTCCTGCGAGGGATGCGCGGGACAGCCAACCTGGTGGGCCAGGGTCGTCAGTTGCTCGATGGCGGCGGGACGGTAGACGTCCGCCGGCACCAGATACGGGTTGCGCTTGTGCTCGGTTTTCAGCAACCGCGCCAGTTTGCCCACGGCCGTCGTCTTTCCAGAACCCTGCAAGCCGACGAGCATGATGGCTACCGGTGGCGGCGCCGACAGGTTGAGCGGTGTTGCGCGGTTCCCCATGAGCGCGGTCAGCTCAGCCTTGACGATCTTCAGAAACTGCTGCTCGGGTGTGAGGCTGGCCAGCACCTCCTGCCCCAGCGCCTGCGCGCGCACGTGGTCCGTGAAGTCCTTGACTACCTGGAAGTGCACGTCGGCTTCCAGCAGCGCCAGACGGACCTCGCGGACGGCGTCCTCGATGTTGCGTTCGGTGATCTTGCCCACCCCACGCAGCTTGCGGATGGTCTGGTCGAACTTTTCGCTCAGGGTGTCGAACATCGTGGCTTCACACCCCTGTAGCAGGGGGGCGGCTAGATCGGAAGCTGGAAACCGTATAGAAAGGCGGGTGCCTTGTCAACAAAGCGGGAACTAGTCCAAACCGGTCCTGCGACCCACTCCGCAGGAGGGCGTTACGGCGCAAACCGGAGGGTGTTGCGGTGCAAAATTGAGAGGTGTACGGCGGCGAAACGACGCCCGGTCTTACTGTGTGGCGGTCGTCGGTGCGGCGCAGCGTGCCTGCAGGTCGAGCAAGCGCTTCTCAACCTCTTTCTTGTCGCGATCGATGATCGCCATCTGACTCTTCAGGGTGTCGCGCTCTTTTTCGCGCAGGTTGACGCGCTCCTGCAGCTCCGTCACCTGCTCTTTCAACGCGCCAGCTTGGCCCCACAATTTGTAGCCGATCAGCAATCCGGCCAGCATTGCCACCAGCAAGACCACGCCGCGTTGCGCGAAGATCCAAATCTTTTCTTGCAGTTGCGCTCGCTCATCAACGCCGCCGGTGTCGGGTTGCTGCATGGCCGTCTCCTCCCGCTCGTGTGGTTCGCGCCTTCGGATACCACAGCGACCCGGCGAAGAAAAGCCGGCCGGAATGCCTGGGCGGCAGCTTATCTATGCAGCGTTCAGCGTCACCGGGCGGAAGCGTTGTCGGCGGAAGCCGACGGGTTTGCGATCCCGGTACCGCTGCAGGGCACGGCGGACGCCCGCGGGGTCGAACCCAAACATCTCGCACAGGTTGACGAAGGAGAACGGCCAATCCCAGTCCGTTCTCGCAATCCAGGCTTCGGCGTCGCGAAACTCCAGACGTTGCTGTGCCGAGGTGGCGTGGGCGTTGCGGCGATAGCATTCGATGCCGTCGGCGAGAACGGCCCACATCAGGGCGTGTTCACCCGATAACTGCGTCACGCCGTACTGGGAGTCCCAGAACTGCTCAGGGAGAACCGTATCGGCAGCCAGCAAGTCTCGCAACACCGGTTCAGCAAGTTCCCGCGGGTCCATGTGTATGCCTCCATCCATCCGACGTGTCCGACGAACGCAGGCACAGCAATTAATTTGCCAGAGTCGCGAGCGGTTACATGGTACACCCCAGGGGCTTGCGCCCACACGGATCGTCAATCCAGACGTCGCTTGGCAGACGCTTGGTCAACTGTTTGGCGGTAGAGGTCGTGCAAGCGCCGCGTGCGCGGGCCGACCGAGCCGTCACCGATGGGTCGGGCGTCTACGGCGGTGATCGCCACGACCTCGGCCAGCGACGACGTCAGGAAGGCCTCCCCGGCATCCAGCAAGTCCTCCGGCGTCACTGGGTGTTCCACCACACGCAAACCGTCCCCGACGGCCAACTCAATGATCGTACGACGCGTGATCCCCGCAAGGAGGCCCTCAACCGGCGGGGTTACGAGGCGCTGGCCGCGCCAGGCAAAGACGTTGGTGGTCGTTCCTTCGGTGATGTAGCCGTCCGCGTTCACGAACAGGCCCTCGAACGCTTCGTGCCGCGCCGCCATGACCTTGCCGAGCACGCCGGGCAGGTAACTCAGCACCTTGTGTTCAGCCAGGAAGCCGTGGCGTGCGAAGGGAAGCAGGGCGACACGGGCGCCCCAGCGCTGTGCCCGGGCGATCGCCGGATCGAGCCCCCCTGCCATAACGATGGCCGTCGGCCGGGGTCGGCGCGGCGGCATCAGGCCGTGCACCCCGGTGCCCCGGGTGATCGTGATGCGCACCCAGGCATCCGTGGCCACCAGCCGATTGCGCTTCAACAACGCCTCGATATCGCGTCGCCACGGCCTCTGCGGCACTGGCAGACCGAGAAAGTCGGCTGACGCGTGCAGCCGCGCCAGATGCTCGGGAAGCAGGAACGGCCGGCCGCGGTAGGCGCGTAATGTTTCGAATAAACCATCGCCGTACAAGAGGCCGCGGTCGAAGACGCTGATCTGCGCCCGTTGTGCGGACACGATGCGCCCGTTGATTTGTACGAACGGCGCCACGTGGGTGCTCATGCCGCGGCCTTCAGTGCGGCGAAGAACGCCTGCGCTTTGAGAAGGGTTTCGTCATATTCGCGGTCGGGGATCGAGTCTGCCACGATGCCGCCACCGGCGTGGTAGGTCAACTTGGCGGAAGTGGCAACGGCGGTACGGATGGCCAAGTTGAATATTGCGCTCCCGTCCAAACCGATGAAGCCGATGGCGCCAGTGTAGAAGCCGCGCCGCACCGGCTCCAGCTCGTCGATGATCTCCATCGCCCGGATCTTTGGTGCTCCGGTGATCGACCCTCCCGGAAACGTCGCACGCAGTACGTCCGCCAAGCGCGTGCCGGCGGTGAGGCGTCCTGAAACCCGCGACACCAGATGGTGCAAGGTGGGAAAGCTGCGGACGCATGCGAACTCGTCGACGCGGACGGTGCCGGCGCGGCAGACGCGGCCGAGATCGTTACGCTCCAAGTCGACGATCATGACGTGTTCGGCGCACTCCTTCGGATCCGCACGGAGCTGGGCCGCCAAGGCACGATCGGCAGCGGCATCGGCGCCGCGCGGCCGCGTTCCCTTGATGGGAAACGTGGCGACGGCGTCGCCGTCGACGGTGAGAAAGCACTCCGGCGAGTTCGACACCAGCGCGAAGTCACCGCCGTCGACGTAGGCTGCGAACGGCATGGGGTGCTGGCGTTGCAGTGCAGCGAACAAGCTCGGTGGGAAGGGTGGGTTGGTAACCGAGAAGCGGTGCGCCAGGTTGACCTGGTAGACGTCTCCGGCGGCGATGTAGCCGAGCGTTGCGCGCACTGCCGCCAGGTAGTGCGCGGCGGTGACGTCCGAGGTCGCCGCCGGCGACTGGTGCACCCCGTTCGGTACAGGCCGTGCCGCGAGCGCCAACAATCGTGCCGCCACTGCACGCAACTCTGCTGCGGAGCAGTGCGCCGATTCAAGACGGTATCGCCGCTCCGCGTATGCGTACGACAGCAGCCAATCGTAGGCAGCGGCGTACAGAACGGGCAGCCCGCGATCGTCGCACGCACCTGCCGGCAGACGTTCGATCCAGTGGCGCAGGTCGTAACTCAATGCGGTCACGACGCCGCCCCCGAACGGCTCTGCGGTCTCCGCACGCGCGGCCGTTGCGGCGCAGAAGCGGTCGAGCAATTCGAATGGATCCCCGTGCCAGCGATGCTCGTGGCCGTCGCGCATCAGCGCCGTGCCGTGTGCGTCCACCCGCAGCGTAGCGCGCGGACGGAAGCCGACGAGCGCCCTGCCGGTGCCCCACGACCGCGCGTCGCCGCCATCGAGTGCACACACCAGTGGTTCGCCGGCGCAGCGCGTCACGAGCTCCCACGGAGCTACCGGCAGCTCGATTTCTTGCGTCGCCATGCGATTCCTGCTTTGGAAAGAACGCTTGTGTAACGGGGACCCTGCGCGCTTGCAACCGGCCGTTGACGGCAGGGCGCTCCGCCCGTTACACCCCTTTGCATGAACGCCTCGGTGAAGTTGATCGAATTGGTGCTGCCGGCGACGGTGGCGCTCAAGACCGAGGTGCCCGAGGAACACCCGTCGGCGCAGATCCTGGGGACGGAGCGTCTGGGCAGCGGCGTGGTGATCGATCCGGGCGGTCTCATCCTGACGGTGAACTACGTGGTCCTCGGCGCGCGCGCCGTGGAGGTGACGCTGCTCGACGACACGCAGGCGACGGGCAGGGTGGTCGCGCAAGACTTCGCCACCGGCATTGCCCTTGTCGAGACCGCCGCCGCCCCGCTCGCGGCGTTGAAGTTGTGCAAGTCAACCGAGCTGCAGGTGGGACAAGAGGTCTTCATCGTGGCTGCGGCGGGAGAGAACCAACGACGGGCGAACAGCGGTACGGTCACGTCTCTCGGGGCCTTCGATGCGTATTGGGAATACTCACTCGAACGGGCGATCACGACGACGGCGATGAACCCCGGTGTCGGCGGCGCGCCTTTGCTGGACAGCCTGGGGCGCGTCGTTGGCATCATCTCGCTGGATTTGGGCGAAGTTGGCCGTTTCACGTTGGCGATTCCGGCGGATCCGTATATCGAGCACCGCGACGAGCTGCTGCGTCATGGCCGGCGCGTGACGCGTCCGTCGCGCGCCTGGGTGGGATTCTATTGTTACACGTTCCGCGACCACGTGGTGATTGCCGGCGTGTTGCCCGGAGCGCCAGGCGAACAGGCGGGCCTCAAGGCGGGTGACGTCGTGCTCGCTGTGAACGGCGAACGGATTGCGGGACGCCGCGCGCTCTATCACACCCTTTGGAAGCACCGCGCTGGCGAACTGATTCACTTCCGCATCTTCCGCAACAATCAGATCACCCAGGTGGCTGTGCCCTCGGGCAACGCCGAAGAGTTCTTTGCCTGAGTCAGCTGTTCGGACATACGATGACGTGTCGTCGTGCACGTGCTCAGCGAAGCGGTGCTCGGAGTCGTTTCGAACGCAAGGCTTCCGATTACGATTGGGAGCACGATACGGTAGTGCTGAAACGGAACACTAGCAGTGTGTCGGACTTGCACTCGGGAAGAAAATGGAAAACCGGAAACACGAAACCGGAGATTCAAAACCGATCAATGCCCGCCCCATTTGCCCGTTTTCGGTTTCCTGTTTCCAGTTTCCTGTTTTTCATTTCCTCACTTCCTAGGCCGTTCTGATGATTGCCTGTCTGTACGGGCGTGCCTGCGCGCCGTTCGTCGAACCGGTGGTGCGCGATCTGCGCGCCGCCGCGGCCGCCGCCGGTGGAGAGATCCAGCCACTGACGATCGAAGCCGCGCTTGCCGATCCCGAGCGTCGCGCCGCGGTGCACCGGCTGTACGTCCTGCCGTTCGATCCGCCGCCTTCGAGCCCGTGGCCGACAGCGCCGGCGGCGTTGGTGCGCGCCCTGTTCCCGCGCATTGACCTTGCCACCAGCTTTGCGGTGCAGGATCTCTGTTGGGACAAGGTCGCCACACAGGAGCGGTTGTTCGACCGTGGCGTTCCAGTGCCGGAGACGCTGATGAGCGCCGAACCGGCGGAAGTGTGCGAGTTCGTCCGCGCGCACGGCTTCGCCGTCCTGAAGGAGCGGTTCTCGTGCGCTGGTCAGGGGCACCTGGTGGTGTGGTTCGACGGCGATCAACTCGTCGGTGACTGTGGCAGCCACCAGTATCGGCTCGATCTGGTCACCCAGGGAACGCGGCACTTGGACGGCGACCGTCTTGTCTATCCCGGACCGTTCTATGTGCAACGCCTGGTGGCTGACCTCGGCCCGCGCGGCGTGACGCCGGGCCAGGTGCTGCGCGCCTACGTCGTCGACAATCACGTCGTCTTCTGGAGCGAGCGCTACCGTGACCGCTACCAGCGCCCGTCGGATTGGTTGATCAACGTCGCCAGTGGCGCGAAGTATCGCTTCGTGCTCAGTGTCAGCGAGGAAGTGAGGAAGGTTGCTTTGCGCAGCGCCGAGGTGATCGGCATGCGCATCGGCGTCGTCGATCTGATCCGCACCGGCAGCCAAGGCCCCTACGTGCTCGAGGTCGATACCGACGGGTACCACATGATGATCGATCGGCAGTTCAAGCAGATTCCGGAGTACCGCGAGTTCTTCGATTTGGACCGCTACATCGCCGAGGCGCTGTTGGTGGAACCTGAGATCCCGAAGCCGCGTACGGGGACCGCGAAGCTTTGACTCCCCCGCGCCGCAGTGGTAGCTGCGCGTGTTCCCGGATGTGAACGGAGGCTGACAGATGAGGCGATTCGCAGTCGCGGGTGCAATGGTCGTAGCGCTGTTGCTGGCGAGGAACGCGTCCGCCGGAGTATCCGCCGAGCCGGTGGATTCCGCGAAGCTGCTGCCGTTTCTGCCCGACACCGTCGACGGCTACGTGGCCGAGAAACCCCGCGGCTCCACGAGCACGGCGATGGGCTTCCAGCTCACCGAGGTGTCGCGCATCTATCACAGGGGGAGCGAAGATGCGGACGCGACCGTCACGGTGAAGCTCACCGACGGCGCCGGCAACCAGTTCTTCACAGCGGCGCACGCGGCGGTTGCCGAGTTCAAGACCGAGAACGCCGAGGGCTACGAGAGGGGTCTGACGCTGGACGGCTTTCCCGCCATCGAACGGTACACGAACGAGAGCCGCGACGGGTCGCTGACGGTGTTCGTCGCCAGCCGCTATCTCGTGGAGATCGACATCGACGGCCTCGACAGCCAGGAGATGCAGGTCTGGTGGAAGAAGCTGAATGCCAAGAAGCTGGCAGCGTTGAACGATTGATGGAGCTATTGCGGCGCCCGTTCGAGCGCGGCGCGCAGCGGGTTCGAGAGCGATGCGGAGACGTCCAGGCGCAACGGCGTGATCGCCGTGGCGCCGCGCGCCAGCACTTGCATATCGCCGTCGTCCGGTGCTTCGAGCGCAGTCAGTGACTGGAAGCGGTGCAAGTAGCCGCCCTCGGGACCAGGGACGAACAGTGGGCCGTAACGCGCGCGCGTGACCCGGGCGATCACCCGCGGCGTATCCCGCGTGACCTCCGCGGGCATGTTGACCGAGAAGCAATCGATCTCATCGGGGAACCCGGCCTCCAGCAGGGCTTCGACGATGTCCGCGGCCACCGCTGCGGCCATTGCCGGGCGGTGTCCGAGCGCGGCGATGCGCTGCGCACCGGTCAGTCCGTACGCGTCGTTTGGGATCGCCATGGAGAAGGCGATGGCGGGAATCCCGGCAATCCACGCTTCCAAGGCACCGCCGACGGTGCCGCTCGAGAGCAGGAACGCCAAGCCGAAATTCAGGCCGAGGTTGATGCCCGAGACCACTACGTCCGGAGGATCCGGGAAGAGCGTGTGCACGCCGAGGCTGACACAGTCTGCGGGGGTCCCGCTGACAGCAAACATGGAGAAACCGTCGCGCTGCGTTGGCTGCGCCTGCAGAACGTCGAAGCGCGTGATCGCCTTACCCACCCAACTGCGCTCCGCCGCCGGCACCACGACGCGCACGGTCCCCAGCCGCTGCAGCGCGCGCACCAGCGGCACCAGCAGAGGCGAGTCAATGCCATCATCGTTGGTCAGCAAAATCGTCTTCATGCGAGAGCGGGGAGCGTTCGGGTTCAACCGACCATGGTGAGGCCGCCGCTGACGCTGAGCACCTGGCCGGTGATGAAGTCCGCATCAGGGGAGGCGAAGAACGCCACTGCCGCCGCCACCTCGTCGGGCGTACCGAGTCGCCGAAACGGCACGGCGCGCTTCATCGCTTCGATGATTTTCGCACCCTGCTCGCCGCCGGTGACCTCTTGCAGCAACGGCGTGTCGGTCGGACCGGGACAGACCACGTTGACGTTGATGCGGTGGCGCGCCAGTTCGCGGGCCAAGGTCTTCGAGAAGGCAATGATCCCGCCCTTGCACGCGGCGTAGACGGCCTCGCCGGTGCTACCGACGCGTCCTGCGTCCGAGCTGATACTGACGATCTTACCGCCGCCCGCCGCGATCATATCGTCCAGTGCCGCGCGGCAGCAGTGGATTGGTCCCTTCAAATTGATGTTGATGAGCTTGTCCCACAGTTCGGGCGAGTTCTGGATGAAGGGTTCGACGCGGTCCCACCCGGCATTGTTGATCAGGATGGCAAGCGGACCGAGTCTCTCTCGCGTCCGGCGCACGGCCGCTTGCACGGCATCGAACCGTGTAATGTCGACGTGCACGGCCAGTGCCGTGCCACCGGCGCCGCGCACGAGGTCTTCGGTCTGCTGCGCCCCGTCGATGTTGATGTCTGCAACGCCGACGCGTGCGCCAGCGCTCGCCAACCGCATGACGATGGCTCGGCCGATGCCACCGCCGGCCCCGGTCACGAACGCCGTCTTACCCTCCAGGATTCTCATGCCAGCGGCACCATAGCGGTGCGTGCAGTGACGGGCAAACTATGGACTCACCGGGAGCCCGAAGGTCAGCGTCACGGTCGTTCCCAGTGCGTCACGCAACTGAAACGTCGCTGTGGAGCTCCCCGCCGCCTGCGGAGATCCAAGGATTTGGAGAAAGTGCTCACCACTGGTCGAGGCGTTGGTGGTTTGGCTGGAGAAAATCGCCGCGGTCAGACCCGATGGCAGACCGGCAGCACCTTGCAGGGTGAGCGGCCGCGCGCCGCCGTGCAAATGCAACCATGCTTGGTATCCCGTTCCCCGCTTTCCAGACGGCAGAACGCCCGCTGTCGGATTGATGCCCGAATCGCCGAACCGGTCACCACCGATCGCAATGCGGTCAACTGCGGTTGCTTCGATGGGCACCGGTAGGTTTCCGAGATCGACTTGCTTACCGGCGCTCACTACGTACGGGCCGACGGTGTACGGCGTGAAGTTGTCCGTCTGGATCTTTTCTTGTGCGAGGCCGACGTTCGTGCCCGCAAAGCTCCGGCCATCGAGTACGGCGAGATCGTAGCGGCCGGGCGGCAGACCAACGAGGTTGAACACTCCGGTCACCAACTCGCCCCCGCTCAGGCGAGCGACTGCCGGTGCTCCGGTCGTACGGTTTACCGCCACGACGTTCACGCCGTCGATGGGCAGCGCCCCCGGCGGCGCCGTGTCGCAGTAGAGTACGCTGGTGTAGCTCTCGCCCAGGCTCTTGGTCAGTCCAGGCAGCAAGGCTGACAGCGACGCTGCGCAGTCCGGGAGGCGACAGGCGAACTTGCTGCTTGCCTTCGCTACGGCGGTTTGAATGCACGCCGCGGTCTTCGGTTCGAGCTTCGAGTCGCCGGCGGTGCAGTTCGTCCCCGCGGGCAGCTTTCGGGTCTGGCGGCGGCTGTTGCATTTGTCATAGCACTTGCGCACCGCCTGCACGCCGCGCTCGACTTCGACGCTCACCTGGCGCCGACAGAGAGACTCACCCGCGGTGAGCCCGTCGGCGCTGCCGCTGTCGTCGCAGTAGAGAGCGCCATTGATGAAGTCGGTGGTGAGATCCTCCGCTACCAGCGGGCGCTCCACCCCGGCAGCGATCCATTGGCCGAAGCCGGTGTTGGGATTGCAGTTCCTGGCGGCATCAATACAGGCGGGGCAGGTGGTTTTCGCGGGCGGTGCAGCGCCGCAGGTCTCGATGATCTTCAACTTCGCGTCGACCGCAGCGTCTTCGATGCACTGTGCTGTGTCCGCGTCATATGGGTTGGCGGGTCCACACACCCGCGGCGCACCGCCTTGGCGCTGCGCGTCGCAGGTGGCGATGCAACGGCTCTTGGTAAGGCCATAGGCGCTCAGAGCCGTGCTGATCGCCTGTTGGCACTTGCGCTCGCTGCTGCTCGCGACGGCCGGTCCGAGCGTGCAGACGCCGCGCAATGTTCCCGTCACCGACTCGAGCGGGCGCGCCGGGTCCGGGTAGGCGAGGGACACTGCGGCGATGTCGTCGGTGGTCAGTCCCTTGGAGGGCGCCACGGCCCAGTGCATGACCGGAATGTTGTTCGCACCAAAGTATTCGTCGCTGACCGTGCTGTGCAGGAAGCCGATCGTGTGGCCGATCTCGTGTGCAGCGACCAGCGTCAAGGGGCAGATCGATCCTGGCTGGCACCCCCTTCCCAGCTCAGCGACCGCCCCAAACCACGTGCCGGGATAGCCTGCAGAGGGACCCGTGGCGCCACCCGAGAGAAGATCGGCTTGGTTGGCCACAATGATCAACAGCGTTTCGGGGGACGTGACCGGTCTGGTGGCGCTGCGTACCGTGGCTGCACTGAAGCGGATCCGCGCCGTCGGCACGTTCTGCCACAACATGAGCGCGTCACGAATTTGGCTCGTGGCCGCCGCTTCGTCGTCAGCACTGACGGTGTCACGCACCCACATCAGCACCGCAATCGGCTCGTCGGGAACCGCTAGCTTGACGAGGTCTGGTGTTCCACCCGGATAGCGAAAGAACTCGAAGGCAGGCGCCGCGGTAGCGAACGCCAGCACTGCGAGAGCAATCGAGGTGGATATCAGGCGGCGCCGCAATATCATGATCTGCTCCCGGCGGAGGACCAGAGCCACGAGTGCTAGGGTACCAGCAGTTGAGCGATGCGCCAACATGCCTGCCGCGGCGTGCCATTCCCTTGCAGCGGTGCCGGGCGCGCACCAATGGTGCGCAGGTGGGCACCAGCGCGGTCGGGCTTCCAAGTCCGACAGGTTCCTAGGCGATGTGGTGAAAGGAGAAGAGGGTTGGAAAGCAGTTTGGGCTGATCAGTGCCCTAGGCCACCGCGCCGCGGATGGTTGGCATTGCGGAAGACCACATGGGTGTTCCAACGAGAGACTGCAGATGTGCGAACCCTGCAGCCAGCGCTCACTCGGGATAGCCGAAACGCACGCGGGTACGGGCCGCCTGCCGCCGCCGTCGGCGAATCGCCTCGCGTGTCTTGCGGCGCTTGCGATCTCCGGGCTTCTCGTAATGCTCGTGGCGCTTGATGTCCTTGAGCAGCCCCTCTTTGAGGACCAGCTTCTTGAACACCCGCAACGCCGCCTCGATGCCCCGATCATCGACCACGACGGTCAAAGCCTGCCCGCGGCGACCGTAGCTGCCGCCCTCTCCCCGCCGCGACTCACTGCGTGGTCGCTCGCTGCGCTCCGCCTGCTGGCGGTCCGGTTCGATCATTGCCATCTGTCCTCCCAAACGCTCATCGGTTCTCTTGCCACAGCCGCACCCGCGCCGGCCACGTATGGGGCCGTGAAGACTGATGCCAGGTTGACCTGCTGCTCACCCAAGACACAGGTGGGCCGTGGAAGCGACAAAACAGCCTACTCGTTTAGCAAGGCCATCCAGGTAAGTCCAGCGTTTCGTTACATGCGAGGCCCTTCTCTGGTGTCACCAATTTATCGGAGCACCCGATGTGAGCGACTCTCGAACGCGGTCGCAAGTGAGTTTCAAGCGGAACCTTGTGGGCGCGTGGCATGCTGGCATCATGGCACCTGCGTTGCACGTTCATCCCGCCGGTCCGAACTGCGGACACGGACAACAGATGTCGGGAGCGAACAGGCAGCAGCGCGGACTTGATAAGAAGCGGACAGTCGTCCTGTTGCGCTCGGTGGTTGTCATTTCGACAAGCTACCTCGTTCTCTTTGGCCCTTCGGCGACCCGTCCCATCAGCGTGGCGTACATTCTCGCGTTGATCGTCAGCAACTTGCTGCTCGGGCTGACGCCGAAAGAATGGTTCCAGGAGCCGCGGTTCTCGGCGGCCCTCTTGCTTGGCGATACGGCGGTGGTCCTCGTCGGGCTGTACCTGACCGTGGGCTGCTTTTCGCAGGACTTCCTGATCATTTACTTCTTCACGATCTTTCTAACCACAGCCACTCAGGGCGTTGCTCAGATCGCCATTGGAGCGGCGCTGGTCAGCTGCCTGTACGGATACTGGCTGTGGCTCACCGCAGCACAAGCCCTGGGCGCCGGCGAGTTGCTGCGCTTGCCGTTTTTCTTCATCGTCGCCGTCTTCTATGCGTACGTGACGGAGGAGACCAAGCAGGAGCGTTGGCGGCGGCAACAAGCAGAGCACGAAAGCCTTCGTCTGCGGTTTCTGCTCGACCTCAGTGAGACGTTTTCCCAGCGTGTTGTGAGTGCGCAGTTGGTCGGCCAACTCGGCAGCCTCGTGGAGGCCGCGTTTCCGTGGCTGCGTTGTGACGCGCTGATTGCTGCGGCCGACGACACAGCGGGGCCGGGGACGGTGTTTCCGGTGCAGACGCACGGTCGTGTCTTCGGAGCGCTGCGCGTCGCGACGAATGCGGGCGACGCGCTGACCCCTGGTGAAGCACAGTTCTGCAAGGTCGTGGCTGTAATCGCCGCGAACGCGCTCTACAGCGCCGAGCAGGTGGGTACGGCGCAGGAAGGGGCACGCCTGAAGCAAGAGTTCCTGTCGACGCTCTCGCATGAGCTGCGCAGCCCACTGCATGTCATTCTAGGGAACGCCGACATCGTCGCCGAAGAGATGAAATCGGTCGCCACTCCCTTCGTGCTTGAAAGTATCGACCGCTTGCGGGTCAATGCCTTCCGCTTGCTCGACATCATCGAAGAGTTGCTGTGCTTCACGGAGCTGCGCGCCGGACAAGCGTCCGTCTACGACGAGCGTGTGGACTTGTGCGAATTGTTCGCTGAGTTTGCGGCGAGCATGCAGGAGCGGCTGGCGGCTCGCCCGGTTCGCTTTGAAGCGCACGTCGACGCCAGCGTGCCGGTGCTGTTCACCGATCGCCGCAAGCTGCGGTTGATCGTCAACGGGCTGCTGGGCAACGCCGTGAAGTTCACCGAAGACGGATTCGTTCGCCTTACGGCACAGCGCGTCGCGGGCGACACGGTCGAGATTGCGGTGCAGGACACAGGCATCGGTATCGACCCGAAGGACCTGCCACAGATCTTCGAAGAGTTCCGCCAGGTCGATGGCTCGCTCCGGCGGCGGTTTGACGGGCTCGGTCTGGGCCTCGCCTTGGCGCGGGAGTTGGTGCAGGTCATTGGCGGACGGCTCGATGCCGAGAGCCAGCCCCAACGCGGCTCGACATTTCGTGTGCGCCTCCCCCTGCGTACCGAGCGCGAGGGTCCGCGCGCCGCCAGCCGCCCCGTCCCGCTGCCGGTTGCGAGCCGCTCCCGCCTGCTCAGTGCGGCGTAAACTGAGCGCCGCTCGCTCGCGCACTCATAGACGTCCCGACTTCTCGGGCCTTCCCAGGTGTAGGCTGACACGCTACATGCACGTCATCGTAGAATCGGCCCTCGGGAGGAGCCCATGCAAGAAGTATTGATCGTCGAAGCCGCACGCAGTCCGATCGGTCGCCGCAAAGGTGCGCTGGCGGGACTACACCCCGCGGATTTGCTCGGCGCGGTGCAGCGCGCCGTAGTCGAGCGCGCCGGAGTCGATCCCAAGGAGATCGGGCAAGTGGTCGGTGGTTGCGTATCGCAGGTGGGCGAACAGTCGTTCAACATCGCGCGGGTCGCCTGGTTGTCCCAGGGCTTCCCAATGGAGATTGCCGCCACCACGGTAGACAGTCAGTGCGGCTCCAGCCAACAAGCTACGAGCTTGGCCGCCGGCCTGATCGGCGCGGGAATCGAGGATCTGGTCCTCGCCTGTGGCGTCGAGATGATGACCCGCGTACCACTCGGCGCCAACATGAAGGGGGGCTCGCCGCTGCCGCCGAGCTATGCAACGCATTATGCGTTTGCCTCTCAGTTTCAGGGTGCCGAGATGATTGCCAAGGAGTACGGCATCACCCGCGCGGATACGGATCGCTTCGGCCTGCGCAGCCAGACGCTGGCGATCCAAGCGTGGGAGGAGGGCCGCTTTACCCGCGAGGTGCTGCCACTCGAGGCTCCAGTGTTGGATGAAGCCGGCCGGCCGACGGGTGAGCAACGCCGCGTGCTACGCGATGAAGGACTCCGACAAACGTCGCTCGAGAAACTTGCCGCATTGAACCCTGTCGAACCGGGCGGCGTTCACACGGCCGGGACGTCATCGCAAGTATCGGATGGTGCAGCGGCGGTGTTGCTGGCGTCGCCGCAGCGTGCCAAGGCACTCGGCTTGAAGCCGCGGGCGCGCATCGTCGCCACCACACTGGTTGGCGTCGACCCTGTCACGATGCTGAAGGGACCGATCCCCGCCACGCGCAAGGTGCTGAGGCACAGTGGCTTGAAGATGCATGACATCGACACGTTCGAGGTCAACGAGGCCTTCGCCTCCGTCGTGCTTGCGTGGATCAAGGAGTGCGACCCGAATCCCGAACGCGTCAACCCCAACGGCGGTGCGATTGCGCTTGGCCACCCCACGGGCTGTACCGGCGCCCGGCTGATCACCACCGCACTGCACGAGTTGGAGCGCACCAACGGTCGCTACGGCCTAGTCGCCATGTGCTGCGGCGGGGGACTGGGCACCGGGACGATCATCGAACGCCTGTGACACTCGCAGCGCGGCGGCGGTAGCGCACGTCGCGCGGCGCTTCACTGCCGCGCGACGCGGAAGCCGATGCGCGGGAAGTGCACGACGATATCGCCGACCTGGTCGTCGCAACGGTGGATGGCGATCTCATGGATCGAGGATGCGACGACCTCCCCCGCCACTGGGTCGAAGCCGTAGTCGTCGGGCGTGACGGTGACGAGGTCTCCCGGCTTGATCCCGTTGGGCTCGCCGACGCCGGCGGTGGTAGCTGCAGCCGGCGTGCTCTGTTTGGCGATGGCCAGTGCCTCGTCGGGGCTCATGTCGGTTCGCTTGCCATGGCCCATCGCTTGGATGCGTTCGGCCCACTCGACCACCTGCGGGAACTCATCGAAAGTGACGGCCGCCGGCGGAAAGTTTCGCAGGAACCACACCGGGTGGTAGCAGGCGGCGTCGGCGAGACTGAACTGCGCTCCGAGCAGGGAGGGCCGGCCGTCCGCGAGCTGGGCGGCTAGCAGCTGTGTATAGCCGCGGCATTGCTCCTTCGCGTGCGGTGCCATCTTCGGGATCTCCGCGAAGTCGCGCCCAGGCATCATCTTGCTCCGGTCGTCGATGAACTCCTTGGGAACGTGCTCGCCGATCAAGGCGAAGAGAATCGACGTGGTGGTCCAGAAGTACATGCGGTCCGCCCAGAGATTCCAGACCTGGCAGCTCCCTTCGCTGCCCGCGGGATAAATGCTCGGCTGCGGGTGGTGCTGCTCGATGGTGCGCGCGATGAGTTGCGTGTCGCAGTAGACGTCAGCGCCGATTTGTAGCACCGGAATACGGCGGTAACCGCCGGTGAGCGGGACGAGCTGCGGCTTGGGCATGATCGTCGGCTGCTCCACCGCACGCCACGGCAGGTTCTTGTGGGCCAGGATCTTCTTGATCTTCTCGGAGAACGGCGACGTGTCGTAATGATGCAGAATCAGCTCAGCCATTGGCGCACTGCTCCTTTCGAGTCGAGAGTCCACCGTCGACAGTCGAGACTTCCCTTCAGTTCTGCCCTGTCGACTCTCAACTGTCGACTGTCAACTG
>DATKMS010000392.1:0-5396 GCA_035541735.1 Candidatus Margulisiibacteriota bacterium | reverse complement strand
ATACGCGTCTGCTTAGCATACGGACGCCGCGGCTGCCCGCCATCGTGCGCCGGCAGCCGCGGCTCTCCTCTGAAGGGCGCGCCCCGGTGAACGGTGAGCGCGATACAATCACGCCAGCGCAGACTGGTCGGTTGGCGTCATCCGCCGCTGGTTACGGCACCGGCTCGTCGCTGTTCGTCGCCCCCGTGTACGGGCAGCCAGGATCATTGGCCTGCGGGAGTGGTGCCGTTGGAACAGTCGCAACCACTGACGGGGAGGTGTCGAAGTCGAACATGTCCTCCAGGGTGCTGGCGGCGGCATCCCGCGCCGCGATGGAGTCGCCATTCAAGAAACGCTTTTCGATCAAGGCCAAGAGCGATGTGTGGTCGCCAACGGTGTGCGAGACGTAGTGTTGCTTGGCGAACGGCGAAACGGCGATGAACGGTAGACGAATGCCGAGTTGATCGAAGTTCGCACAGGTCGCCGGGTACGGACCTGTTGGTGTAAAACCACACCCCGTCTTCTGCTTGCCGACGCATGGCGGACAGAGCGCCGGGGCATCCTGACCCGAGCTGTGAGAGCAGTTGACGCCGCCGCCCGGCTGCGTGCTCGCCGGCGGGTTCGAGTTGTCGGCGCACTGCCCCGGCTCGATAG
Source organism: Candidatus Margulisiibacteriota bacterium (assembly GCA_035541735.1). GTDB lineage: Bacteria > Desulfobacterota > Binatia > HRBIN30 > HRBIN30 > DATKMS01. Next base: position 4,763 of record DATKMS010000392.1, on the reverse strand, counting down.
CGTCCGGCCTTACCGCCGCCGGCGGTATGACGTGATCGTAGAAGCCGCCGTGCTCGTCATAGGTGATGAGTAGGATCGAGTCCTTCCAGCTTGGGCTGTTGCGCAGTGCCGTGGCGATCGTCGAAACAAAATACTGGCCCGCTCGGACATTGGCAGGCGGATGTTCATCGGTCTCATACAGCGTGCCGTTGATGAGCTGGTCCACCCCGACAGAGGGGTCGATGAAAGAGACCGCGGGGAGCGTGCCGGCATTGGCATCGGTAGCAAACGTCGACACGTCCTTCTGATGCGGATCGCTAAGGCCGACAAAGATGCCCGAGTACCCTAGATCCGACTTATAATCCGCCCACGAGATGCCGTGGGCGTTGAGCTTGTCGAAGATCGTGCCGCTGATCGGCTTGTAGGGAGGGATCTGGATGATCTCACTCGTCGTCAAATGCCCGAACGCGGTACCTGCAAGGAAGTAGGCGCGGTTCGGAAACGTCTGGCCCAGCACCGAAGCGAAATAGCGATCGCTGATCGCGAACGTCTGTGCGAGGCCGTAGTAGAAGGGCAGGTCCGCGTCGGTGTAGTAGGACATGGTGTCATGGTCGACCGCCTGGTCGGGCAGTTCGGTTGCCGCGTTTTGCAGGACGAAGCCGTCCATCTTGCTCGACTTGAGCGTGGTGTTGGGCTTCTTGAAGTTCACCTCGCGGTGTGTCCCGTCCCAGCTGTGATCGAGATCGGGACCGGTGCAAAACTTCTCCTCATGGAAGGCCTTGACCGTGCCTTTGATGTTGCTCTTGTTCGAGTTGGTGCACGTCAGCACGCCGGTTTTCTTCGGGATCGTGCACGACAGTCCGTCCACGCACGTATTGTCCGTGGCCGCGCAGGCGCGTTTTTTCCCGGACCCCTTGGCACTGTGGTAGGGGCTGCCGGTGACGTACGGCAAGGCGCCGAAGTAGTGGTCGAAGGACCGGTTCTCCTGCATTACGATGATGATGTGGTTGACGTTCTGCAGGTTGCCGTCGGCGCGCGCCGCGGGTGCAGTCAGTACCAGCGAGCACGCCGCGAGCACCGGGGCCACCCAGCGCGTCGTACGGACCAACGTGTTATGCGACATCAATTTCCTCCTTCGTGCGGACGCCGCGGTGTGACGGCGCGGCTGTGTACGTGGTGCGGCGCATGATTGCGCCGGGCGTCGGAACATAGTTGCCCCCTTCCCCGAATTGTTGCGGCTGCTTGTGAGCACCTCTACATCACCGTCAAGCCGAATGGCAAGCAAAATTTGTTGGACAAATCTTGCTGTCTCTGCCCTGCTTGCTGAGCTGCGCAATTCCAGACGGGCAGGCGACCTCCTCCCATCCGAACGTCCCAGCAAAGGAGCCCCGGGCGGTTTTCGGTCTTGACATTTCCGGCATGGCGCATGAGAAGAACGAGTGAAGTTGCCTCACGGAAATTTCACCGAACCGAGATCTTCACAGCGCAGGACGTTCACGCAGGAGGTTGATGCTCATGTGCCGCACCGCCGCATTGATGTCGGTTCTGTTTGCCGTGCTCGCACCTTCGGCCTCGGAAGCAGCGTGCGGGGCCTGCAAGGCCGAACGCGTCACCGCCGCTACAGCAAACAAGCTGTTGTTCGGCGGACCGGACGCCGCCGGCGGCATCGACGACTGGTACCTATCGAATGGGAAGATACAGGCCATCATCGATGACATCGGTCCGGCGGAGACCGGGGTTCCCGGCGTGACCGTTGACAAGACATCCTCGAACGCCGTCGAGACGGGCGGCACGCTCATCGACCTCGGTATGAATGGCAAGAACAACGACCAATTGCCGCAAAGCTTCACCGTCGGGGGGCTGAGTTTGGCCAACGTCTTCATTTTCCGTCAAGGCGACGACGCCGCATGGCCAGACGCTAGCGGTGCCGGCAATCCCTGCACGTCCGTTGGAGCGAGCAACGCCAAGTGCCCCACCGATCCCGATTGCGCGGCGATCACTGTGTACGGCATCCTGCTCGGCCCGTGTAGCAGCCCCACGGCCTTCTGCTCGACGCGCACCAATCCGAAGATGTTCGCGCGCACCACCTACAAGGCATGCAATGGCCAAACTACCCTAGACATGCGCACCGAGGTCTGGAACCAGTCAGGCAACACGCAGGCGCTGCCGGTCTTCGATGCGTTTCTGTGGGGTGGCCGTGGGCTCACGCCGTTTGCTCCCGACAAGGGCCGAGGCTTCACGCACCCGGTGCTCGATCTCAGCAACACGGCCTCCGTTGTCGGCGCCCTGACGAGTGCTCCGTACTTCGCCGCGCCGGGCAACGTCAGCAAGCTCGACGGCGTTGTGTCGCGCGGCAAACCGACGCAAGCCATCTCGTATGGCTACTATTCGCTGGGCGCCGACCTCGATTCGAACGGTGGTGTGGCCGGAGGAACGATCACCCCAGCCTTCGGCCCGAATTCCTTGCTCAGTTTGCAGTCCGGTTTCGTCTCGGCGGCGACCGTGTCGCTCGGCATCTCCGTTCCGAACGGGCAGTCGGTCATCTACAATCGCCGCCTCGTGCTGGCGACCCGTAACGATGTCGCGGGTGTCGTTGGTGATGCGAAGAATCCCGCTAGCATCCTGCTACAGACCGGTCTGCCCCTGGGTACCGTAATGGGGAAGGTCTCTCCAGGACCAACGCAAGAGGGGACGATCACCTTCATCCGGACCGGCGGCAGCGATCTCTCCACGTTCGGCGCCGGCTTCGCGCCGCTCAACAGCGGCGCTATCTCCGAGGTGCGGGCCAAGAGTAGCTTCAAGAATGTTCTGCTACCGGAAGGGACCTACACCGCGCGCGCCGTCTTTGCCGGGCGCGATGACGTCATCGTACCCGGGATTACCGTGACGGCTGGGACCACGACGGGCATCACGGTTCCCTTGGCCAAAGTGGGCAAGCTGCAAGTCGAGGTCCGCGACATGGACATCAATCAGGGTATCCCCGCCAAGGTGTCGCTGAGTCCGTCGCCGTCCTTGGGACGAGACTTCGCGTCGTTCGACTACGACACCCGGTCGGGGATGTGTTCGAACAATCTCGCCACCCAGTGCACGAACGATGCGGATTGCGGCGGCGGCAGCACCTGCTTCCGCACCTGCACGAACGTTGCGCCCCAGCCGTGCGGCGCGGGCTGTCCCGCAGGTTTCACCTGTGCCAGCGACGATCTGTGTCGCAAGCACGCTTGCAACAGTGACGCCGATTGTGATGCTGGCTACCTGTGCAAGGCAACGACCACTGACAACCATCCGGAAGGCTTTCCAGGTGGCGTCGGGCAGCTGCAGGTTCTCTACACCGACAAGAAGGGGAAATTGACCGCCGAGGTGAAGCCCGGCACCTACACCCTGTCCATCTCGCGTGGCATCGAGTACACGATTCAGAAGGTCGACAACGTCGTCGTCAGCGCCGGTAAGACGACCAAAGGTGGTATGGTGGGCCTGAAACGGGTCGTCGACACCAACGGCTACCTGTCCGCGGATTTCCACATCCACTCCGGCCGCAGCTTCGACTCGTCGCTGCCGCTGGAATCGCGCGTCCGTAGCTTCGCGGGCGAAGGGGTCGAGGTAATGGTGTCGACTGACCACGACATCAACACCGACTACGCGCCGGCCATCAAGAAGCTCGGCGTGAACGGGTTCGTTACGTCGATCATCGGCACAGAGGTCACCACCGCCGTCCCGCGACCTCCATACCTTTCCAACGGCTGGGGACACATCAACGGCTGGCCAGTGATCTTCGATCCCAATCAACGCCGCAGCGGAGCCATTGAAGACGAGAGCGTCAGCCTCAATGTCATTCTGGACCGTTTGCGCAATAACAGCGACCTCATCTGCATCGGCGGCAAGGAGAACGGGATGGCGTGTCCGCCGAGCGCCTGCCCGGGGGGGACGTGTACCGACGTCGGAGAGCAAGTGGTGCAGATGAATCACCCGCGGTCCTCGGTAGCGGGCGTCACCAACATCGGGATGTACGACAATATCGGCTATGATCCAGCAAAGGCGGTGGATACCTGCCAGAAGTATCCGGTGATCTGCCCCACCTCGCAGTGTGCGGGCGGCGCCAATGACGGAACCAGCTGCACGTCCGACGCGACCTGCACGGGGGGTGGAAAGTGTGGGTGCGTCAGCGGTTCCGTCCCCGCCGTCGCCAATGGTTGCAACGACATCATGAACGACTTGAACGTCGTGCCGCAGGCGACCCTCTGCACGACCTCCAGCTGCGGCAGCGGCTTTGCCAATCCCAACGGTACACGGAATATCGATTTCGACACGATGGAGGTCGAGAACGCCAGCAAGACGACCGACCTGAAATTCGCGCGGCGGATGCGGCGGGACTGGCTCAGCTTCCTCAATCAAGGGATTACAGTGGGCAAGAGCGGCGCGCGCCATCCCATGTGGGCGACGGGCGTGTCCGATTCCCACCGCATGGTGGTCGAGCTGCCGGGCTACGCGCGCACCTACGTTGGCGCGGGTGACTTTCCCGCCAAAGGCGCCTTGGACATCAAGAGCTTCGACCAGCAGATCCTCGCCGGCAACATGGTGGTGACCGCCGGTCCGTACATCCAGCTGACCGCCGACAATGGTGGCACGCCGGTCAAGCTGGGTCAGACGCTGAACGCTAGTGGCTCGGTCAACCTCAATATCAAGGTGCAAGCAGCGCCGTGGATACCCATCGACGAAGTGCGCCTCATCAAGAATGGCTGTGTCCTGCAGTGCTTCAACAGCACGACGACCCCGGCGGTTGCCGCCAA
>DATKMS010000391.1:0-5587 GCA_035541735.1 Candidatus Margulisiibacteriota bacterium | reverse complement strand
TCCGGGAGGTTTCTTCCTTCCCCTGTCGTCAAGGTCGTCTCGGGACGAAACTGTGAACCGACGGATCGCGCACGATACACCGCCCGCCGCCGCGGTGATCGCCGGCCGCTATGGTCTGCCGCTGCTCATCGTGGTACTGGTCTCCGTCTGCTTCTCGCCGGTTGTGGACAACGACTTCATCAATCTGGACGATCCATACTACTTTACGAGCAATGTCGAGTACCGTGGCTTATCCCTGTCGCACCTGCGCTGGATGTTCACCACGCTGGCGTTCTCGCACTATCAGCCCCTGAGTTGGCTCTCACACGGCATCGTATTCAGCTTGTGGGGGCTGAGCCCGGCGGCCTTCCACGTCGGCAATCTCGTGCTGCATGCCGTGAACGCGGTCGTGCTGTACTTTGTCGGGATCGCCCTCTTGCGGCACAAATCGCCGGCGGCCACGCCGTCACTTGCACTGTACGGTAGCGCGGCACTGGGTGCGCTGTTCTTTGCGCTTCATCCATTGCGGGTCGAGGCGGTGGCATGGGCGACGGAACGGCAAGAAGTGCTCTGCGGCGTGTTCTTCCTGCTGGCGCTGCTCGCCTACTTGCGGATGGTCGAGGCGCGCCGCGCCGGCGCGCCGTGGCTGTCCTGGTACCTTGGGTCGATTGTCTGTTTCGCCTGCTCGCTCCTGTCGAAGGCCGCCGGGCTCATGTTGCCGCTGGTCTTGCTCGTGCTCGACGTGTACCCGCTCGGTCGGTTCGCTGCGGCCGGCAACACCCGCCGCGCGCAAACCCTGGTGGAAAAGATTCCCTACGTCGCGTTGGCGCTCGGCGCGACCGCCACGGCGTTCTTCGCCAAGGGGGCCGAAGCCATGGTGACGCTGGCCGAGCACGGCAGGCTCGCCCGCACGGTGCAGGCACTGTACGGATTGTGCTTCTACTTATGGAAGACGGTTGCGCCTTTCGGTCTGTCGCCCCTCTACCGGCTGCACAGCCCGCTGAACGTCGCGGAGCCGCGCTTTGTCGCATCCGCAGTCGTAGCGATCGCCATCACCGTCTGTGTGGTCAGTCTGCGGCGGCGCTGCCCGTGGGCACTGGCCAGCTGGACTTGCTACGTGCTGCTCCTCGCACCGGTCTTGGGCATTGTCCAGGCGGGGCCACAGCTCGCCGCCGACCGTTACACGTATCTTGCCTGCCTGCCGTGGGCGGTGCTCGTTGCTGCCGGAACCCACCACCTCTGGCATGCGGCAGATGAGGGGCGGCGGGGCGTGGTGGCAAGCTCGCTGGCCCTCGCGGCGCTCGTGCTTGGGCTCGGGCTGCGCACGTGGCAGCAGACGCGCGTGTGGCGCGACTCCCAGACAGTGTGGGACCAGGCGCTGCGCATCGATCCCGGCAACGATTTCGCGTACACCAACCGCGCCGATGCCCGGCGCGCGAAGGGTGATCTCGACGGTGCCCTCGCCGACTGCACGGAAGCCTTGCGCCTCAATCCGGAGCAGATTGAAGCGTACAAGAACTGCGGCACCATCCGCCAGCTCCGCGGTGATCTCGCCGGCGCCCTGCACGATTTCGAGCGCCTGATTCAAGTCGGCCGCCGACACAACGACGCCGTCACGCTGGCGGAGGCCTACATCGATCATGGCAAGGCACTGCAGGCGCAGGGCGACATCGAGGCGGCCATCGCCGACTACGATGCGGCCATCCGCTTCGAGCCGCGGCAGCACAAGGCCTACAACAATCGCGGCAATGCCCGCTTCGCGCGCGGCGACCTCGACGGCGCGTTGGCCGATCTCAGCCTTGCCCTGCAACTCGATCCCGGCTACGCCACGGCCTACAACAACCGCGGCAACGTCCTCCAGGCGCGCGGCGAGCGGGACGCCGCCATCGCCGACTTCACCCAAGCCCTGCGCGCAGATCCGGGTTACGCCGATGCCTATTTCAACCGCGCCAACGCACGCAAGGCGACCGGCGACCTCGATGGCGCGATCGCCGACTACAGTGAGGCCCTGCGCCTCAAGCCGCGCTACGTCAGTGCCTATATGAACCGGGGCAACGCACGTAAAGCGCGCGGCGACCTCGCCGGCGCCCTGGCCGACTACGATGCGGTGTTGCGTCTCAACCCGCAACACGCCAACGCGCAGGCCAGCCGCGCCGCCGTGCGCGTGGCGCTGGAGGGGGGAGGAAACAAGTGATCAGTGATCGAGTGATCGAGTGGTCTGATGACTGATCACTGATTACTAGATCACTGATTACTAGATGACTGGTCACTGATTACTGACCACTATCCTTCATCCCCGCCCGCGGCGCGCCGACCAGCGCCACCATCTTCCCCTCCGGTCCGCGATTTTCATGCAGCAGCTGGTGGGTGAGGGGGATCTCGTCGAACTTGTAGGTCTGAGCCAGGCAGGGGTTGATCTTCCCGTCCAGCACGAGCTGGTTGAAGGCATAGGCCTGCTCGTCGTTGGCGAAGTGCGATCCCTGGAATCGCTTCTGTCGCATCCACAGGTAGCGCAGATCGACGACGGCGTTGAAGCCGGTGGTGCCGGCGCAGATCACCACCATGCCGCCGTTGTCGCAGACGAAGATCGAGGTCGGCACGGTGTCCTCGCCCGGATGCTCGAAGACGATGCGCGGATTGCGGCGCTCGCCGACAATGTCCCAGATGGCCTTTCCAAAAGCGCGACAGCCGGCCGCCCACTTGTTGTAAGCCTCGGTGTCCTTCCAGTGCGGCATCATGCCCCAATGAACGAACGTTTTCCGATTGATGCAGCCCTTGGCGCCGAGCTGCATGCAGAAGTCGATCTTACGGTCGTCGCCGACGACGCCGACCGGGATGCCGCCCTGGGCCTTCACGATCTGGATGGCCATGCACCCGAGCCCGCCGGAGGCGCCCCAAATCAGGACGACGTCGTTCTTGCGCACCGTGTGCGGCGGCCAGGCCATCAACATGCGATAGGCCGTCGCGCCGACCAGCGTGGGCGCGGCCGCTTCCTCCCAGGTGAGATGCGTGGCCTTCGGCATGCACTGGTGTGCCTGCACCTTGGTGAACTGTGCGAAGCTGCCCCAGTTCGTCTCATAGCCCCAGATCTTGTACGACGGGTCGAACATTGGATCTTCGCCCGCCCGCACCGCCGGGCAATCGCGTTCCCACACACCGCAATGGATGACCACCTGGTCGCCGACCTTGACGTTCTTCACGTCGCGCCCCACGGCGTAGACGATGCCCGAGGCGTCGCTGCCACCGATGTGGAAATCGCTCGGATCGTAGTTCGCCTTCTGGCGCGCCGCGATGACGTTGACCGGCGAGCCCAGGGCGGCCCACACGTTGTTGAAGTTGATGCCCGCGGCCATGACGAAGACAAGGGCCTCGTCCGGCTTGATCTCGGGCACCGCCACCTTCTCAACCTTGAACGCGTGCTTCGGCTCGCCGAAGCGCTCGGCGCGGATGAGTTGCGCGTACATGGATGGCGGCACCTGCCCGACCGGTGGCGCATCACCGATCTCGTAGATGTCCTTTGTGCTCATGTGATGACCTCCTGCGCTGCTGAACGGCCGAATCTAGGCGCCGGCGCGGTTGAAGGCAACCAGTCGGAGAATCACGAAAGCACGAAAGATCGAAAACACGAAAAGGAATCCCCTATTTCTTTTCCTCTCTCGTTTCGTGCTTTCGCCCTTTCGTGTTTTCGTGATCTCAGCACTGAATCGCCACCTTGATCGACCCCGTCCGTTTATCCGTGGCGGTCTCAAAGCCGCGCGTGATCGCCGCCAGCGGGAAGCGGTGCGTGATCAGCCGGCGAAAGCGCTCCGGTTGGTCGGCGAGCATGCCGAGGGCGATATCGAACTCGGCGCGCGGACCCGGCCGGCTGTAGGTGAGCGAGCCGACCAGGCGCACTTCCTTGGCGATCAAGGCAAGCGCGTTGAGCGCCGGCGCGCTGGTGAAGACACCGAGCACGGCGATGCAACCGCCCGGACGCACGAGGTGAATGGCATCGCTGATGGTGTCGGCGCTGCCACCGACCGTCTCGACGACGATGTCGATGGGGTGCGTGTGTGCTTGTGTGGAGAGCGGTTCCGCATCGTCGCGGCCGTTGAAGACGCGCGCCGCCCCCAGCGCGGCCGCCGCGGTGCCCTGGTGGCCGTGACGTGCCGTGATCCACACTTCCGCGCCGGCGGCCTGCGCCGCCGCGACAGCCAGCAGACCGATCGTTCCCGCGCCGAGGATGAGGACGCGTTGGCCTAGGCGCAGGTTGGCCAGACGCAGGGCATGGACCGCGACCGCCAGCGGTTCGGCCAGCGCGCCCACTTCGTAGTCGACCTGCGGCGGCAGCGGGAACAAGGCATAGGCGGGCACGCGGACGTATTCCGCCATCCCGCCATCGAGCATCGTGCCGAGAATGCGCAGGTGCCGGCACAGTTGATGCTCGCCGGTGCGGCACGCCCAGCATTCGCGGCAGACGACCAGCGGCTCGACGGCGACGCGGTCACCAGGGCGCAGCCCGCCGGCCGCCGCACCGACGTCGGCGACCTCGCCGCTGATCTCATGTCCCGGACACGCCGGCGGCGGCGGAAAATTGCCTTGGAAGAAATGCAGATCGCTGCCGCAGATGCCGCAGCTGTGCACGCGCACTACGGCGTCCCCAGGTTCAGGGCGCGGCTGCGACCGCTCGCGCAGCTCAAACGTGCCGGCCTGTGTGCAAAACGCTGCGATCACTCCGTCCCTCGACTGCGCTTGGAGCAAAACCAGAGTCGTCCGAGCCTGTCAACTCACTGCACCTGCATGGTTGTGTCTCTGCCGGTCGCATGGTAGCAGACGAAAACCGAGCGACGCGGCGTGAAGGATCGGCTTCCCATCATCATTGTTGCCCTGGCGGGGGTGTTCGTCGTCGCCCTCGCGGTGCGCCTGCGATCGCGTCTGTCCACGCCGCCCCCACAGCCGCGCGTCGCCGAGCAGCGGCCGGAGACCAGCGGCACGAAGGATCTCAGCGCCCGTGTCGAAGAGCGCTTGCGTATGCTGCGCGCCGAGCACGCGCGCCGGCTGAGCGGTGATGACGAGGATGAGCCGGAATCGGGTGGGGCAGGAGGCGGCGGGCGTACTGTCGCCCGGCAGCCTGGGCAGCGAGCCGCGGGCGAAGCCGAAACCCAACGCCGGCGCGGCGCGGTGGAGCTGCCGGTACCCAACGCCGATGCCGGTCAGACGGTCGCCGAGCTCAAACACACCCTTACCACTCATCCGAGCAGGGAAAAGCGTATCGAAGCGGCGCGTGAGTTGGGAGCGATGGAAGAACCGGATGCGATGCAGGTCCTCGTGGACGCGATGAACGACCGCGACCCGGAGGTGCGGGCCGAGGTGATCGATGCGCTGCAAGAGTACCTCGAAGACCTCACGCCCGACGTGCTGCAGCCGGTGCTGAAGGACAACGACCCCAATGTGCGTTTCGAGGCCGTCACCCTCCTCGGCCTGATGGGGGGACCGGATGCCATGATCGCGGCCGGCAAGCTCACCGATGATTCCGATGCCGACGTGCGCGAACTGGCGGAGGAGGTGCAGCAAGTGCTGGCGAGCGACCCGACCCCGTTTCCCGTGGTCACCCCGCCGCATCGGATGC
>DATKMS010000390.1:0-64562 GCA_035541735.1 Candidatus Margulisiibacteriota bacterium | reverse complement strand
GCTCCAGCCCAATTGCCACACGGCCGCTGAACACCGTGCGGCGGCGCTGTGTTTACAGCGGCGGCAGGGACATCAGCCCAGGCCAAGGAGCTTGCCACACCCAAGCACCGGTCTGCTAAGCTCTCACCATACATCGGAGGGACGGACTATGGCATTGAGGGACAAGCTGCGCATGCCGTCGTCCGCAGAGGCGCTGCCCGGACGCGCCGAGCGGATGCAGGTTTCGGAAGCCCACTTCGTCAACGACCATCGGCTGGAACCGCCGTTTCCCGCTGGGACGGAGTTGGCGTTGTTCGGTATGGGGTGCTTCTGGGGCGCCGAGCGCAAGTTGTGGAGCGTGCCTGGGGTGTACAGCACGGCGGTCGGCTACGCCGGTGGTCACACGCCGAACCCGACGTACCGCGAAGTGTGCAGCGGCATGACCGGACACAACGAGGTCGTGCGCGTCGTCTTCGATCCGCAGTTGGTGAGTTACGCGGCGTTGCTCAAAGTGTTCTGGGAGAACCACGATCCCACCCAGGGGATGCGCCAGGGCAACGACATGGGGACGCAGTACCGCTCCGGCATCTACTGCTACGGCGAAGCGCAGCAGCGTGCCGCTGAAGCATCGCGGGACGCCTACCAACAGGTACTCAACAAGGCGGGGTACGGACCGATCACCACGGAGATTCTCCCGGCACCGGAGTTCTACTACGCGGAAGACTACCACCAGCAATATCTGGCGAAGAATCCCGGCGGCTACTGCGGTCTGGGCGGCACGGGGCTGAGCTGCCCGATCGGCGTCGCCGTCAGCGCGTAACTGTGGACCTCGTCTGTTGTCTGTTCTCACCGCATCGCCGGCGGCGTCTGCTCCAGAATCACCCGCTCGGCCAGGAGCGCCACCGTCGAGCGCGGCGCGATGCGCATCGTGTTGGCGCGCAGCCAGTTGAACCAGCCGGAGATCACCGACGGCTGCTGTCCCAGCCGCTCAAAGGCCAGCGCCACGACGTTCGCCGCGGGCTCGCCGGCGCCGCGCGTCTCACCCGCGACTTCGCGGAACTCCGACTCGGTGGGCCCTGGTTCGAGCACCAAGATGTCGACGCCAGTGCCGCGAAACTCGGCCCACAGCGCCTCGCCGAAGAGCAAGTCGAACGCCTTGGTCGCGGCATACAGCGCATGGCGCGGCAGCGGTTGCCGGCCGGCGATTGAACCGAGAACGATCATCGCGCCACAGCCACGCACGCGCATGCCAGGCAGCAGCCGGCTGGCGAGCACCACCGGCGCCACGCAGTTCACCTGCACCATGTCGCGCAGGCGCGCGGTGTCTTGCTTGTCGAAGCGGCCGGCGTAACCGAAGCCGGCGTTGTTGATGAACACATCGATCTGCAGATCCTTGATGGCGTCGATGAGCCGGTCACAGCCGGCCGGGTCGGCGAGATCGGCCGCGACGACACGCGTCGCCACCTGATAGCGCTCCTGCAACTCGCTCGCGAGTGTCTGCAAACGATCTTCCCGCCGCGCCGTCAGCACGCAGGACAAACCTTCACGGGCGAGGGCGCGCGCGAACTCGGCACCAATCCCGGCGGACGCGCCGGTAATCAACGCCCACTCGCCGTAGCGCTCACGCAACGACGTACGCTGGCGACCGAATTGGTCCTGCGCGTTCCACAAAGCAACGGCAATCACCGCAAAGGGGACAAATGACGCCAGACCGCCAAGCCAGCCGCGCGCGCCACCGACGTAGACTACGTTCCACACGAACATGCCGAGCGCCACCTGCGCGGCGTACAGCGCCGCCCACGGCCACATCCAGCTGCGCATGCGCCAGAACCCGTAGGCGCCCGCGGCATAGATCGCCCAGTGCAGCGGTTCGGTGAGCTTGGCCCACCAGCCGTGCAACAGAAACCCGAACCACGCCTCGGCGTCGCGCGCCGCCGGCTTCGCGAAGAAGTCCCACGGCATGTACACGGCGGCCATGTACGCACAGAACAGCATCAAGACATTCATCCACCACGGCCGCTGCTGCAGCCGCTCGCGCAACCACTGACCCATTGATCCTCCTTGGGAAGTCGACACGCGAATCACATCACGGCCCTCACCCTAACCCTCTCCCGTGCCGAAAAATGGCACGGGAGAGGGAAGCTTGCTTTCCATGCTCTTCGGGTGACCGGAGGTTATGAGCACTCCTTGGGAAACTCAAGTGTGAAACATTCGCGACCTCAGCCTTCTGCTACGCGCCCGAGCACGCCGTCGGCTGCCGCCCACTGGTTCCATCAGTTCGCGGCCGACAAGGCGCGCACCAGCCGGTCGAGAAATTCCTGGCCCTCGTAGAACTGCTTGACACCCAACCGTTCGTCTCTACCGTGCGCGCGGATGTCGTCCATGTCGACGAACATCCCCGACACCCCGTAGGCGCGGATGCCGGCGTTGCGGAAGAAGCGGGAGTCGCTGGCCCCGGTGCTCATCGTCGGCACCGCCGGCACTCCCGGCCACATCGCCGCAGTGATCTGCTCGACCGCTTGCATCAGCCCCGGATTGAGCGGCGAGGCCTGCGCCGCGACTGATGGCTCGGTCTCGGTGATGGTGATCTGCTCGTCGGCGAGGACGCGCACCAGGGTCTGCCGGACCTCGTCCGAGCTGTGTCCCGGCATGATGCGGCAGTTGATATTGGCCCGTGCCGTCTGCGGCAGCGCGTTGTCGGCGTGGCCACCGTCCAGGCGCGTGGCGACGCAGGTCGTGCGCAGCAGGGCGTTGTAGGAGGGGGTCGCCGACAGGCGCTTGGCCGCCTCGGGATCGGGCGGGTCGTGCAGCACCGCTTGCATGTCAGCGCCCGTCTGGCCGCCTTCGATGGCCGCGCTGCGTTCGAAATAGGTGCGCGTGATCTCGTTGATCTCGACGGGGAACTCGAACTGCGCCAGCCGGCCGAGACCCGCAGCCAGGCGGTAGATGGCGTTGTCCTGCGTCGGCAGTGAGCTGTGTCCGCCCTTGTTTTTCACTTCGAGCATGAAGTTCGTGTATGTCTTCTCCGCCGCTTGCACACCGTTCAGCTGGTACTTGCCGTTGCGCATGTGGCCGCCGCCGCCTTCATTGATGACGATGTCGGCCTCGACCAGATCGCGGTGATTCTTCACCAGCCAATCGACGCCGTTGTCTGGACCGCCTTCTTCGTCGGCGGTGAGCACCAGGATGATGTCGCGGTCGGTGTTCGCGCCGTCGCGCTTCATCTTGATGAGGTTGGCAACGAAGATGGCAGCCATCGCCTTGTCGTCAAGCGTGCCGCGGCCGTAGAAGAAGCCGTCTTGCTCCAGAAGCTTGAACGGGTCGACGCTCCAGTCTTCGCGTTTCGCTTCGACCACGTCGAGGTGCGCGAGCAGCAGCAGCGGCTTCTTGGTCGGCTGGGGGCTGCGCAGGCGTGCGACCAGCCCGCCTTTCGTCGGTGTCGGGCCGAGCGGGTGGATGTCCGCAGCGGGAAAGCCCGCGGCCTCCAGGCGTTTGGCAACTGCCGCAGCGGCCGTGGTGGTGTTGCCGGTGGAGTGCGTCGTGTTGATGTCGACCAACTCTTCGTAGATGTCGCGCGCCAGCTGTTGTTGTGGTGTCAGCGTCTGCGCGAGCGCCGTGAGCGGGACGAAGACGGTCGCCACGAGCAGCCAAGGACGCCAGTGCATGCGCGCCGTCTAGCATGCTTTGCGTTTGCGGCGCCAACGCTGGCGCTCGGGCGGCGCTCACTCCAACGGGAATTCTTGGTGACGCTCGGGTGCGTATCGAGTCGCCAGCAAACCGGTTGCTTCCTCGACGTTGATGGCCTGCACCAGTACCCCTTCCTGCCCATAGGGCAAGTACGCCTGGCACTCGCCTGACGGGGTAATAAGGCTTGTCGCCGACTCTTGGAAGCGCAACGCATAGTTGACGCTGGCGAAGTAGATCGTGTTTTCCAGGCCCCGGCACATCATTGCCTTCTCGTAGTAGGGGCCACCCACGGCGCCCCACTGCGTGAGACGAACTCCCTCGTGATCACTCCCGGTGTGCTGTGGATGAAAGACGATCTTGGCGCCGCGCGCCGCCGCCCAGCGCACCGTCTCGGGATAGCGCCAGCCTTCATGGCAAATCGCCACGCCAAACTTCACGCCGTTGACTTCGAAGAGCCGCCGGGCATTTCCCGGCACATAGAACTGATCCTCGCTCGGGTCCAATTGGTTCTTGGTTTGATACCCCTGAATCTGGCCCTGGGCGTCAATGACATAGGCGGCAATCTGCCGCCCCGCTTTCGTGAGCCGTTCCGTCCCGAGGATGGTGGCTACCGCATACGTTCGCGCCCACTGCGCCACCACCTGGAGCACTCGCGCATGCTCCGCTTGCCCAAAGGGCAACACGTCAAGACCCACTCCGCGCAAACCCGGTAGATAGGCTTCCGGGAAACACACGATCCCCGCGCCTTGGGCTGATGCTTCGGACAAGAACCGCTCGATTTTGTCCAAGCCCGCATCGAGGGATGAGGCGACCCGAGGCGACGCCAGGGCGATGATCATGGATGACCTCCGATGCAAGTGGATTCGACCGAGAGCGTTTGAGTGGCCGGCTCAGGGGTCACCCGTGCGCAGTTTCTTCTCGCTCGGCGCCCGACGAAACACTGTCGCACCAGCCCGTACCCACAGCCACATCGTCTCGTCGCGCAACATGCGTCCGAACCGTCGGCCACCACGCAGCATGTGCTCCCACTCCTCGCGCGTGTAGACGAGGATCTCGGCGGGAACGGGCAACTCCTCGAGGGCCCAACACAGGGCTCGCCGCTCGAACGGCGCATCGCAGCGCTCCACGATTGCGACGACGTCGAGGTCGCTGCCGACGCCCCAATCCCCCCGCGCGTACGAGCCGTAGCAGCCCAGCGCCACGAGTTCCGGGTGTCGGCGCGCCTCCTTGCTGGCCCAGTGGCGCGCCGCCGCCAGCACCACCTCGCGCTCAGGCCATTTGAGCACGGACGAATGTAAGGATCTCACCGGCATAACGGATGGCCTCGTCGCTCTGGATGGAACCGTAGTGTTCGAACGGCGATCCCTCCGGATGGCCGTTTGCATAACGTGTGGGAACGTAGAAGTTGTCGAGCACCTTTCCCTTATCGACCAGCGCGTCGTCAACCGTGATGGGAAGCTCGCGCAGCAAGCGGGCAACGACGTGCCCCCAGGCCTCCTGACCAAGGTGCAGATGCAGTGCCTTCACGGCCTTTTCGGCCGACTGCTGAGCGGCAAAGCACGCCCACTCGTGGCGTCCCTCGCCCTGTGAAGAACGCGCCTGCTCCAGATCCCGCTCGGCCTGCGCCAGCCAATCGTTCGCTCGGCTCGCCATGCACTGCGTAGCAGTGTAGCCGAACAGCCGGCGACTTGCGAAGGACGCGCTTCTCCGCTTGTGCGATGGAGTCGCGGGCAATTGGAGTATGCTAATTGGGTGATTGAGAAAGTGAGCCCAGTGACTCTCCCATCGCTCCACAAGCCGAGCGCGCCCCTTCCCGAAGCTGCGCGCGGCTTCGTCGTCGCTGCGGTCCCCGAGCCCGGCTACCTGCGATTGCTGCGCTCTGGCGAGTTGGAGCAGCGCGTGCAACAGGCGCTCGCAGAGTTGGAGGACTGTCGCGTTTGTCCACGCGACTGCCGTGTGGATCGGCTGCACGCTCTGCCGGCGAATGGTGGTCGGCCGCCCAGCGAGCCGTCGCACCCTGGCCGCTTGGTCGCCTCACGCACCGTGCCCGCGCACATTCCGAAGGGGACGAGCTGCTTCACCGGCCGCTACGCCCGTGTCGCCTCCGCCTTTCCGCACTTCGGCGAGGAGGACTGTCTGCGCGGCTGGAAGGGATCGGGCACGATCTTCTTCTCCTTCTGCAACCTGCGCTGCGTCTTCTGCCAGAACTGGGACGTGAGTCAGGTCGGCGAAGGCCGTGAGGCCCGGCCCGACGAGCTGGCCGGGCTGATGCTCGATCTACAGGTGCGCGGGTGCCACAACATCAACTTCGTCACGCCCGAACATGTGGTCCCGCAGCTCCTCGAAGCCGTGCTGCTCGCGGCCCAAGCCGGCCTGCGCTTGCCGCTGGTCTACAACACCAGCGCGTACGACTCACTGCGCAGCCTGGAACTGCTCGAGGGCGTGGTGGATATCTACATGCCCGATTTCAAGTACTGGGACCCACAGCTGGCGCGCCGCTATCTCAAGGCCGAGGACTATCCAGACGTCGCACGGCGGACCATCCGCGAGATGCACCGCCAAGTGGGGCCGCTCGCCTTCGACCGGCACGGACTGGCCGTCTGCGGCGTCCTGGTGCGCCACCTGGTCATGCCTGGCGCGGCGGAGGATGCACGACACATCATGCACTTCCTGGCGCACGAGCTCTCGCCCGACGCCTACGTCAACATCATGGACCAGTACCGTCCGGCCGGCTCTGTAGAGGAGGGGAAGTATCCCGAGCTATGCCGCCGCCCGTCCGCTGCCGAGATCGATCTCGTCGTCGCGTCGGCACGCGCCGAAGGCTTGTGGCGCTTCGATCAGTAGGGGCGCGCCGGAATCGCCAGGGGCGGTGCCCCTGGCTACCGAGTCGTCGCCCCTTCGGGGCTGCACGCCGACCTCTCGCAAGCCGGGATTGAGATCCGCCCCGAAGGGGCAGCCACCCGGTAGCCCAGGGCAACGCCCTGGGTGACATGCGGACAGTAGACACACAGCCCTGAAAGGGCGTAACTCGACGCGCGCCGGAATCGCTCGCCAACGTCCTCCTCCACCTCGTCTTCAGCACGAAGAACCGCGAGCCCATGATCGCACACGATCTGACCTCGCCGCTGCACGGATACATTGTCGGCGCCCTGGACCATCTCGGTAGCCCATCGATACGAACCGGCGGTACGCGCGACCACGTGCACGCCCTCTTTTCGCACTCGCGCACGCTCGCGATTGCAAAGGTCGCCGAAGAAGTGAAGAAGAGTTCGTCGAAATGGATGAAAGGACGCGGCGTGGCCGGCTTCACCTGGCAGGCTGGCTACGCCGTGTTCTCGGTGAGCGAATCGCAGAAGACCGCATGGTGCGCTACATCCAACGGCAGGAAGAGCATCATCGGTGCATTGGGTTCCAAGAGGAGATGCGGGAGTTTCTGGCTCGGCATGGGGTTTCGTACGATGAGCGGTACATCTGGGATTGAGGTGCCGCCGGAGGGTCACGCCCTTTCAGGGCTTAGGATCTATGGCCATTCTGAACCCAGGGCGTTGCCCTGGGCTATCGAGTTGCTGCCCCTTCGGGGCGGAGTGCTCTCGGTGCGCAGATATGCAGCCCTGAAGGGGCGACCATTCGGTAGCCAGGGGCACCGCCCCTGGTACTTCGGGCCATCATCGCACGCGTACACGGCATGCACGGCGGTCCGTCCGTGGCCGCCGGCCCGCATGCCATCCCAGGGCGATGCCCTGGGCGACCGAGTTGCATCCCTTTTGGGGTGGTCTCGGTGACGCGGAATTGAGATATATGGACCCCTCCCAGATTGGCAAGCGCGCGTGGACCTACGCGGGCGTGCTGCAAGACGCCGGCCTGAGCTGCTTCGAGTACGTCGAGCAGCTCACCCTGCTCCTCTTCCTCAAGATGGCCGACCAGCTCACCGAAGAACCGTACAATCAACCGGCCACCATCCCACCGGACCTGAGCTGGAAGGCGTTGCTGCCCCTCGATGGCGCGGCGCTCGAGGAGAAGTATGAAGACATTCTCGAGAAGCTGGCATTGAAAGGCGGCATGCTGGGCGTGATCTTCAAGGGCGCGCGTTGCGAGATCCGCAACCCGGCATTGCTCAAGCAGCTCATCGTCAACCTCATCGACAAGGTCGACTGGCTCAGTCTGCCGTCGACGTGAAGGGAACAATCTACGAAGAGCTGCTGCAGCGTTCGGCGCAGGAGTCCTCACGCGGCGCCGGCCAGTACTTCACGCCGCGTGCCGTCATCCAGACGATGTGCGAAGTCATGCAGCCGACGCCGGAGGACCGCATCTGTGACCCGGCGGCGGGCACGGGTGGCTTTCTGTTCAACGCCTACAACTACGTGCTCGGGAAGTTCGAGAAGCAGTTGAACCGCGACGAGAAGCGCATGCTGCGTGAAGAGTTGGTCGAGGGCATGGAGCTGTCACCGAAGGTTGGCCGCATGTGCGCGATGAACCTCTACCTGCACGGCGTGAACGAGGAAGGCGACACCGAGAAGGAGGATCAGGTCATCGTACGCGAAGACTTCTGGACGTCGACGAGCAACAAGCAGCTCAACTTCGTGCAGCACATCTACTCACTGCTCAAGATCCACGGCCGCGCCGCGATGGTCGTGCCGGACAATGTGCTCTTCGAGGGCGGTGCCGGCGAGAAGGTGCGGCGCAACCTGCTGCAGAAATGTCGCGTCCACACCTTGCTGCGGCTGCCCACGGGCATCTGGTACTCGCCGGGCGTGAAGGCCAACGTGATCTTTTTCGACAAGATGGAAGGCCGTGCGGAGGCGTGGACGGATAGACTGTGGGTCTACGACCTGCGGACGAACCTCCACTTCACCCTCAAGCAGTCGCCGATCCAGCGCAGCGACTTCGACGAGTTCGTCACCTGTTACAAGCCAGGCAAGCTCCGCGACCGGACGCCGACATGGAGCGAGGAAACGCCGGAAGGCCGCTGGAGATCATTCGAATACGACGAGCTGCTCAAGCGCGACAAGCTGAGCCTCGATCTCTTCTGGATCAAGGACAAGAGCCTCACTGACACGGACGCGCTTCCTACCCCAGACGTCCTCGCTCAAGAACTCGCCGACGACTTGGAGACAGCATTGGAGCAGTTTACGAAGATCGCCGCGAAGCTGGCGAAGAAGGAGACGGTTTAGGTCCGGCCATCATGCAAAACTTGAAGTCTTCGTCCCCGCCAATATCCACACCACGCGGCCGCGCATTCAGCATTGCAAGCCAGCGCCGAAGGTGCAAAGAGTCTCCGTACCGCAAACTTCGACGCAAATAGGCGCAGCGTTTGTTCGCGCGAAAGGACCGTCATGAGCGACGCACACCCCGCACCGGCGAGCACCGAGGTTTCGCCACCCGACGCGTACAAGTCGGCCATGGATATCTGCTGGCAGTTCACCTACGACATCTCGCAGGAGAAGCTCGAAAACCTCTATCGCAAGGCGAAGCAGGCGCAGTGGGACGCCGAGCAGCAGCTCGACTGGAGCATCGAGATCGATCCGTCCAAACCGATCATCGACGAGCAACGCAACTTCTTCCTGCGCATGCCGTTCTTCAAACGCCTGTCGCAGACGCAGCGCGAGGTGTTTGCGGCGCACGCCACCGCGCAGCTGCTGTCGCAGTTCCTGCACGGCGAGCAGGGCGCGCTGATGACGCGTCGGCGCTGACCCACGCCGTGCCCGACTACGACGCCAAGCTCTACTGCGCCACGCAGGCCATGGACGAGGCGCGCCACGTCGAGGTGTACAACCGCTACGTGAAGAAGCTCGCCCTGATCTATCCGATCTCGCCGTGGCTCAAGGAGCTGATCGACGCGACGCTGTCCGCCGACCACTACGCCAAGATCATGGTGGGCATGAACATGGTGGTCGAGGGCTTGGCATTGGCCGCTTTCCACAACATGCGGCGCGACACCGCCTGCCCGCTGCTGCGCAGCCTGACCGAGTACGTGCTGCGCGACGAGTCGCGCCACGTCGCTTTCGGCAACGTCTACCTGCGCGAGACCATCGCCGGGATGCACCCGGACGAACGCGAGGACGTCGCGCAGTTCGCCTTCGAGGCGGTCAAAGGCATGGTCGACGCGCAAGGCGGCGTCGACGGCAGCGGGCCGCGCAAGGCGGACCCCGGGTTTCTCAAAGTGCTCGAACACAGCGGCATCGAGCTGCACGACTTCATCGACGCGATCAAAGAAGCGGGCGCCGCTGGCATCAAGATCAAGCTGCCGCCCGGGCGCCTGCACTCGTTCCGCGATCTGATGATGCCGGCGCTGGTACGGGTCGGCGCGGTGACCGAGCGCTCACGCGAGCTGTACGCCCGCGAAGGGATTCCGATCTGGGACGACCCGGCGATCCTCGAGTCGATGGAGGACGCGGACACCGGCGACATCGTCTTTCCGGCATAGGCAGCGCCGTTTGGCTCGTAGCGGTTCCTCCGCGACCGCCTCCCGTGCTATGGCGGACCTCGCGGAGGAGGCGAACGTATGTTGCTGCGCCGGGCCATCATCGTGGTTGTCGCCGTTGTCGTCGTCATCGGGCTGTACGTGGCGGGGGCGTGCCTGCGCCTCTACGGCGTCCACGAAGGGCCCGGTGAGGTCACCAAGGCGCGCATCCCGGCGGACGTCGTGGAGGCGCGGGCGCGCGCACAAGCTGTCGCCGCCAAGGCGCTCACGGTGGGGCAGCCGAAGCAGATCCTCTTCGGCGATCTGCACGTGCACACCACCTTCTCCACCGACGCCTTTCTGTGGAGCCTGCCGATGGCGCAGGGCGAAGGTGTCCACCCGCTCGCCGACGCGTGTGACTACGCGCGCTTCTGCTCCGCACTCGATTTCTGGTCGATCAACGATCACGCCGAAGCCAGCACGCCGCGCCGCTGGCAGGAGACGCGGGAGAGCATCCGCCAGTGCAACGCGGTGGCCGGCGATCCCGCCAACCCGGACGTCGCCGTGTTCCTCGGCTGGGAGTGGAGCCAGGTCGGCCAGACGCCCGCTGACCACTACGGGCACAAGAACGTCATCTTCCGCGATCTCGACGACGACAAGGTGCCGGCACGGGTCATCGGCGCCGCTGGTATCGCCACCGACGGCCTGCGCAGCTCCGTCGGCGGCATGCCGCCGTGGCTGGGTCTCCTCGATTTCCCGAATCGGCAGCTCTACTTCAACTTCGTCGAGTTCATGCAAGAGTTGCGCGCGGTGCCGCTGTGTCCGCAGGGTGTCAACACGCGCGATCTTCCCAAGGACTGCTACGAGTCGGCCGCCACGCCGCGCGAGCTGTTCGACAAGCTCGACCAGTGGGGCTTCGACAGCATCGTCATCCCGCATGGCAACACCTGGGGCTTGTACTCGCCGCCCGGCATCACCTGGGACAAACAGCTCACCGCAAAGATGGATGACGCGCGCAAGCAGTTCCTCGTCGAAATCTACTCGGGCCACGGCAACTCGGAGCAGTATCGCGACTGGCATGAGGTCACCTTCGACGCCGCAGGCAGGGCACACTGCCCCGAGCCGACCAAGAGCTACCTGCCGAGCTGCTGGCGCGCCGGCCAGCTCATCGAGGAGCGTTGCCGCCGGGCGGGTCTGGACGCCGCGCAGTGTGCACAACGCGCGGCGGAGGCGCGCGACACCTACGCCAACTTCGGCATCGTCGGGCATCTGACTGTGCCCGGCGCTCAAGCGGAGGATTGGTTGGATTCCGGGCAATGCAAAGACTGCTTCATCCCGGCGTTCAACTATCGCCCCGGCGGCTCGACCCAGTACGCGCTGGCGATCTCCAACTTCGACGACCCGGCGCATCCGCGGCGTTTCCACTTCGGCATCATCGCGTCGAGCGACAACCATCGCGCGCGGCCGGGTACCGGCTACAAGGAGTTCGACCGCCTGGGCACGACGGAGGCTGCCGGCGCGCGCGATGCAAAGTGGCGCGAACGCCTGCGCGGCCCGCAGCCGGCCCCCGAACCGCACTCCGTGGTGCTCGACATCAACAACCTGGCGTCGCGCGGCTTCAACGCGCTCGAAGTGGAACGCCAAGCGTCGTTCTTTATGACCGGCGGCCTGGTCGCCGTGCACGCCAATGGCCGCAGCCGCGACGAGGTGTGGAACGCGCTCAAGCGCAAGGAGGTGTACGGCACCAGCGGCGACCGCATCTTGTTGTGGTTCAACCTGCTCAACGCGCCCGCACCGGACGGCACGGTGACCACGGTGCCGATGGGCGGCGACGTACGTATGGCAAGCACACCGCGCTTCGAAGTACGTGCCGTTGGCGCGTTCAAGCAGAAGGCGGGGTGCCCAAACTACAGTGTCAACGCACTCAGCCCGGCGCGGCTGCAGCACCTGTGCAAAGGCGAGTGCTACAATCCGTCCGACGAGCGCAAACGCATCACGCGCATCGAGGTCATCCGCATCCGCCCGCAGACCGCGCCGGGCGAGCCGGTCGCGCAGCTGATCGAGGACCCGTGGCGGACCTTCCCGTGTGAGCCGAGCGCCGCGGGCTGCGTCGTGCAGTTCGAGGATCCCGACTTCATGGGCGCGCGCCGCCCGGCGGTCTACTACGTCCGCGCCATCGAACAGCCCAGCCCCGCCGTCAACGCCGGCAACCTGCGCTGCAAGTACGACGAATCGGGCAACTGCATCGAGACGCACCCGTGTTACGGCGACTACCGCACGCCGAAAAGCGATGATTGCCTGACGACGATCGAAGAGCGCGCCTGGTCGTCGCCGATCTTTGTCGAAGCAGGGTGACGTGCATTCAGCGTGGTAGAGGCACGCAAGGTGACGACCGCATGAAAGAAGCTGTTTGTGTGGCGATCGGGTTGGCGATCGTGGTGCTGCTCGCAATGATCGTCTACCAGAACCACCGGCGCTTCCATCGGCCGCTGCTCACCACAGCGTATCAGGCGGTCGTGCTGCAGAGCGGCGCTGTGTACTACGGGCGGATCGCCCACCTCGGCACCGATCATCCGGTCTTGCGCGATGTCTTCACGGTGCGACAGGAACGCGACGCCGAAACCGGCCAGCCGCGCTACGTCATGGTGCAGCGCAAGGACGAAGTGAACGGCGCAGACCACATGATTCTCACCGTCAGTGCCATTGCCTTCGTCGAGCCGGTGCAGCCCGATTCGCCGGTCGGCCGGCTTGTCGAACAGACGGGGCCTCGCTAGCGGCAGGCGCTGGCGCGCGTGGCGGCGCCGCCTAGCAGCCAGCTTCTGCCCCTCCCTCGCCTTGAGCACGCAGCCGCAGCAGACCAAAGACCCCCACACCGCCGAGCGCCGCAACTAACACCACCATCGTGCCAGGTGAGAGCAGCGGCGCCACCGCCGCGGATTGCACGACCGCCGGTGCACCCACTTGGAAGCCGGGGTCATTGCATCCATCGGTGGCGTATATGAAGTGGCCTGTCGTAAGAGCGAAGACGGGGATGATGAAGCTGCCGGTGGCCAGGTCCTTCGTACCCATACCCAGCATGGGATCCGGGCAGCTGGGCGTCGTTGGCGTGCACCCGTGGCACGTGGCTGCAGATGGTCCGCAATCGAAAACCGCGACCTTGTTCATTGCCAGCGGCGCACAACCGGCTGCGCTCATGCCGGTGACGGTTGTGGACCCACCGGTGGACCCGCTGGTGAGCATCGGTTCCCTCGGTGTGGGCGTTACCGTAGCCGTCGCCGTGGGGGTTGGCGTCGGCGTTGCTGTCGGAGTCCAAGTAGCGGTGGGTGTGTCGGTCGGGGTGCGCGTGGGTGTCTGAGTTGGCGTAGGCGTACCGGTACTCGTGACCGTCGCGGTATGAGTGGCCGTTGGTGTGACCGTTGCCGTGCCGGTCGGGGTGGAGGTGGCCGTCGGTGTCTCCGTGGGAGTGTCCGTAGGTGTCTGCGTGGGGCTCTCAGTCACGGTTGGCGTCACGCTCGGTGTGAGAGTGGGGGTCGGGGTGGCAGTCGGCGTGTCAGTCGGCGTCGCGGTGGCGGTCGGAGTGTCGGTCGGTGTTTGAGTCGCGGTGTCGGTCGCGGTCGGCGTCACGCTTGGCGTGGCGGTCGGCGTCGCGGTGGGAGTTGGGGTCTCGGTCGGCGTGTCCGTGGGTGTTTGAGTCGGCGTTTCGGTCGCGGTTGGCGTCACGCTTGGGGTCTCGGTGGGCGTCGGTGTAGCGCTTGGCGTGTCGGTTGGCGTCGCGGTGGGGGTTGGGGTCTCGGTCGGAGTGTCGGTGGGTGTTTGAGTCGGGGTATCGGTCGCGGTTGGCGTCACGCTTGGGGTCTCGGTGAGCGTCGATGCGGGAGTTGGGGTGTCGGTTGGTATCGGGGTTGTGGTCGCGGTTGGTGTGTTGCTGGGGGTACGGGTGGGTGTTGGAGTCGGTGAGCCCGTAGGTGTCTGAGTTGAGGTTTGCGTACTCGTAGGGGTGCGCGAGGGTGTTGCAGTCACAGTGTTGGTGGGCGTGCGTGTCGGCGTCCGAGTTGGAGTGGCGGTTGGCGTGCGCGTGGGTGTCTGGCTTGGCGTGGCGGTGAGGGTGCGAGTTGGGGTCTGGGTGTTCGTCGGCGTGCGTGTAGGCGTCGCGGTCGTGGTATTGGTGACGGTTCGCGTTGGCGTCTGAGTTTGAGTAGCGGTTGGAGTACGCGTCGGCGTTTGCGTTGGTGTGGCGGTGAGAGTGCGAGTCGGGGTCTGGGTGTTCGTCGGTGTGCGTGTAGGCGTCGCGGTCGCGGTATTGGTGAAGGTTCGCGTTGGCGTCTGAGTTGGAGTGGCGGTTGGGGTACGCGTCGACGTTTGCGTTGGCGTGGCGGTAGGAGTGCGGGTCGGTGTGGGCGTGTTGGTGGTGGTGCCGGTGGGTGTGTTGGTGGCTGTGATGGTTGGAGTGCGTGTGATGGTCGGCGTGCGCGTAATGGTCGGCGTGCGCGTAATGGTTGGAGTGCGCGTAGTGGTGGGGGTTGGGGTAGCGGTGCCCGTAGTCGTCGGAGTCGGTGTACTGGTCGGCGTCGACGTCGCCGTATCCGTGGGCGTCGGCGTTGGGGTGTTTGTGGGAGTGGGGCTCGCAGTGAACGTCGCGCACGCGACTCCCCCGACGCAGGCTGCGTCGGCGGTAAAGACACAGGGCGAGATGCATGCGAGATCGTCACCCTCGGAACAGGCAGAGTCGCACAGGCAGCAGCCGGTTGTGCCCCACACGCGCACCGGAGAAGCAAGAACCCAAACGACCACGACCAGCCGCAGCACGAAATGCCGGGGCTGCTGCTGCACGCAGGGTACGACCCACCGGTCGTCAAGACGCAACATGCTTGCGCGGTCGGTCACCGAACCCCTGCCCACCGACCCGAGTGAGCAAGAGCAATGCCTTCATTGGCGGCGACTGCTACTCAAGCGGTCGCCCGGTCATTTCGCTTGGTATGAGGCGAGTAATGTGCCACCGCAGGTGCCATGGGTGCGCCAACCCGCCGTTGCTACGGCAGTCCGTTGCCTCGGCCGGTAGCGCGGGGCCGGTGAACAGCAACACCGCCTCCCGTGTCGGAACAGGCTGCTCAACGGGGTTTGGGCACTGCGCGCCCGGCTCAACGGAAGCAGCGGCCCACGATCTCCTCGGCGGCACTCAGCGTCAACCCCGGTGGCAAGCCAAGGTAGACGGAGACGAAAGCACCGTGGCGGGTGGTCTGCGCGTCGAGCGCGAAGATGTTGGCGCCGAGATGGCGGAACACATGGTAGGCCAGCGCATAGACCAGACCGCTGGCGTCGAGCGCCGTCTCGTGCCGCAGCAGGTACAGCCCGGGGCGGCGTTCCTGTAGGACGGTGCGCCCCTGTTCAGAACTGGGCAGTCCGGCGGTGTCCGCATCGTCGATGTGCCGACGTTCGCGGATCGCGCCCTCGATCACCCGCGCCAGCTCATTGCCCCCGAGTTGGGTTGACGGGGGGAGGTGAAAGAAATCGAGCGCCAGGCCGTAGTGCATCGCGGAGAACAAGTGCGCCTGCTGCAGGTTCACGCCGCGCTGCCAGAGTTCGCCGGTAATGCACGCCGCCAGCCCGCGGAAGTCGCGCGCCGCGACGCCGAGGATCCGCGACGTGCCGTTGCGCAGCAGCCGCACCTTGGGCGGTGCCGCCTCCCCTTCCTCCGCCAGGCGCAGGAGATCCGTGCCGAACGTCACGGCATACGGCCGGTAGACGCCGCCGAAGAAGTCGGGGCCGAGATCTTCGAGGATGGCCAGCTCAACCGCGGAGAAGCCTGCATTACGCAGGTGCTGCTTCGGATCGATGCCCGGCCGGATCCAGCGCATCGTCTTCACGTACAGCTCGTCGATCCGAAACCAGCGCGCCGGCTCCTGCTCGCGCGTCTCCCAGTCGGCGCGGTCGACACAGGTGAAGACGAACAAACTGCGCAGCGCCTGCTCGCCGCCGCAGAGGTCCGCGAACTCCTGCACTTGCCGATCGTCGTTCAAGCCGAGCTCGGCGCGTTCCTTGAACGCACGCCGGTACTTCACCAGTAACCCGGTCAGCCGCAAGGTCTCCTCGGAGAACTCGCAGCGTGCGCAATAGGTCTCGTAGTACGACGCCAGCGGAATGTCGGAGAACCCGGACGCGAGGCGCTCGTGCAAGGTCAGTGCCGCATCCGAGCGCTGCCGGACGTCTTCCTCCGTCAGCGGCAGCCGCTTCGTCGTCAACGCCAGCTTCACCGCGGCAAGCTCGTCGGGCCCGAGCAGCGCCGCCTCGATGCGGGGGTCTACGGCGTCACCTGGATCCGCTGTCCGCCGTGTGCCAACCGCCAGACGCAGCGCGTCCCTGCCTGCCTGGACGAGCCCTTCGAGGGTTTCGAGCTTCTTACGCACGCTGACGCCGCGGAGGTATCTCCGCTCGCGCATCACACGGGCATCGATCGACGTCTCGAAGCGCGCATAGCCCGGAAACAACCGCTCCAACGCGCCGTCGAATTGCGCGAGGAACTCGAACGACTTGGCAAGACTGCCGCGCGGTTCGTAGAACAACGCTGACAGCTCCGGCACCGGCGTAAGCCAGTCACCCGCGTCGCGGAAGGTGGCCTCCAGCTCGGCGGGGTCGATCGGCACGTCGTAGTGCTGTGCCGCCAGCAGCAAGCTCAACGCCGCGCGACTTTTCGCTACCGGTGTGGTGCAGCTGTCCGATGTCCTATGGGCCAATCCCGCCAGGCGGTAGATCCAGGGGCTGTCAGGCCCAACCGGTCGCCCCGGCGTCAGCTCGCGTGCGAGCACCGATGTCGTGAATCGTGCGACGCGCCGGCGGGCCGACAGCAATCGCTCGCGCACCTCGTTGGCAAACTCGAAACGCGCCGCCTCGTCGGCCTCTGGCCCAAGCCACTCTCCGAACGATGCAAAGTCCTCGAACGCGAGGCGATCTTCCGGGTGATCGCCAGGGGCTGCGGCACGCTCGGCCGGCGGGCGCCGCGCGTGCACGAAGCAGCGCACACGCAGCAAGAAGTAGTAGGCAGCGAGGTCGCGCGCATCCGCAAGCTGCGCATAGACCTCGTGGCTATGCCGAAACTCCCGTCCCGCCAGCATCCAGATGCTCGCCAGGAAGAGCCGCAGCGCATCGTGCTTGATGTCGAACGCGTCCAGCCGTTCCGCGGCACCAGCCTGCTGCTGCCAGCGGAGCAACCAGCTGCTGCGCAAGGAGAGAAAGTGCGCGAAGGGATCGTAGGTGGCACGGATGCGTTCGATGAAGCGCTCCGCCAGGCTGTCGGGATCGTGCACGGGCCGCAGATCGAGGAAGGAGTTCAGCTGCGTGCCGGTGAGCGCGGAGGCGTCGTCGAAATTGAACGGCAGCGGCTCGAAGCGGAAGCCGTAGGTGTCGAAGAAGGCGTCGGTGTGCAGCACCTGACGCTGCAAGTCGCCGAGGAAGACGTTGTCCTCGAGCGCGTCGTCGAACAGCAAGGCGAAATCGAGATCCGAGCGCGGCGTCACCTCGTCGCGCCCGGTTCCGCCGAGCGCCACCACGGCAAACGGCTTCGCATAGCCGTGCCGCTGCTGCTCCGCAGCCGCCCAGTGCCGCACCAGCTCGGTATGAATCGTCGCACGCGCGCCCACGATCTCCCGGCCGTCGTCGAGCCTCGGACGGCAGATCGTTGCGTCGTTCTCGCGAATGAACTGCTCGAAGACCTGCCGCGGCGCCAGCCGCGTCAGTGCGTTTCGCAGGCGGCTGCGCAGCGCCGCGAGTTCGGGAGGATCGGCCACAGAGCGCGGCCGCCGGAATTCAGGGGCGGATGTCACACGGCTCTCCTCACCGGCGCGCTGGCCGGCGGCGCACCCTACTCTTCACCATCACCTGTTGCGGCTTTCGCAGCCCTCATCGCCCATACCGCACGCCACAGATCTCCCAGTTCCAGCAGCAGGCCACGGCCCTCGGAGCTGGGCTCACTGTCGATGGCACCCGCCGCGGGGAGCGGGCTGGCACTCACACTCGGCCCCCACCGCCTTGTCGTCATTCGCCACAGGACAGCCGCAAAGACGTACGTGCCGAACGCCGCCCCCCAGGCAAAGTAATAGATCCGGTCCAGCAGCGCGAGCACGAGGAGAAGATAAGCAAAGTCGCGGCCAGTCAGCCGCTCGATTTTGGCGATCCACTGGCGATCGCCGGTCACCAGCCGCGCCCGCCGCCCCGCGATGGTGACCGAGACGAACCCACCCAATAGAAGAACGAGCAGCCACGCGTAGGCAGCACTTGCACTCGCCCGGTAGCAACCGATCATGACACCGGCGAAGAGCGCGACGTGCACCAGGTTGTCGGTCACCGTGTCGAGCTGGGCGCCGAAACGCGACTCGGCCATCTTGAGCCGCGCCAGTTCGCCGTCGACGCCGTCCAGCGTGGTCGCGACGAGGAACAGCACTGCCGCCAACACGCGCGGCCAATAGCCGGGAGAGGCGAACAGCGCCGCGCTCAACAGTCCAATGGCGGTGCTGAAGAGCGTCACCTGGTTCGGCATAACGGCGGTGTGCGCCAAACGGTAGCTGATGCGCCAGGACAGCCGCCGGTCGAGCCAGCGCGCCATCGGTGCGTCCTTCTCGGCGCTCTCGCGGCGCAGCTCGCGCGCCAGCCGCAGTTCCGCCTCACGCGCGTCCTCCGGACGTTCGTTGAGCACGAAGGGCAGTTGGCCCGTGGGTGCAATGCGTGCTGCGGCGTCGCGGTTGAGGAGCCGTTCCAGTGGCCCGACTGCCACCGCACCGCTGTGCGCTCCGTTCGTACTCTCGACCTCGACGACCTCGCCGGGGCGCAGCGCCTGACTGGCGAGCACACTACGCAGCTGCGCCGCCGCCACCACGAGACTGCCGCGCAGGGCCAGACAACGTGTGCCGTGGGGGAGTTGGTCGAGCACCTCGGCCAGCGAGCCGACGCAGCGGACGTCGGGGTTGTCCGCAAAGGCGCCGAGCGCGGCGCGCACGCCGGCCCCACCATCGGCCGCTTCAATGAAGAACCGCTGCACCCCGGCACGCCGGCAAGCGTGCAGCAGGCGTTCCAGCAGCGGCCGTCCGAAAATCAGGTCGCCAGCGCGTGGCGGGACGTAGATCAGAGCCGTCTCGACCGGGCGAGCTTCATTCAACATGCTTTCTCCAGTATCTCGCTTCTTGTATCCCGCATCTCACGAAGTTCCTGGCGCGACAATAGCTCACGAGCGACGAGCGACGCCGAGGCGCGCCGTCTGCAAAACCCGATGCGGTCGCAGCCACGCGAGCGCCGCCAAACCCTCGAGGACCGTCACGATGTTGTTGAGCCGAAACGCGACGCCGACGCTCAAACCCGCCGAGAGCGGTAATCCGAGCGCGGCAAAGATCAGCAACTTGCCGCCCTCCTGAACGCCGAGAGATCCGGGGATCACGAATGAGACAAAGCTCACCAACACCGCAAACGCCTCGATCGTCAAGCTCGAAAGCCAATCTCGCTCCAGTCCGATCCACCCCATCATGAGCCAGACCTGGACGACACCGACGCCCAGTCCGGCGAGGCCCCACAGGACCGAAGCCACAAAATCCCAGTGGCGTCCGCGGTAGAGTTCCTGCAGGTGTTCATCAACCCGTTCCAGGCCGTGCTCGATCCGCTCCACCCAGTGACCCAGGAAACGCAAACGAGCGGATACTATTCTTGCCGGCCCCGACAAGCCACGAATCTGCAGCACCATGAACGCACCGACGCCCGCAGCGGTCAGGGTGAAGCCGATGGCCAGGCTGCGCACCGGTAGATGTTCGAGCTTGAGAGACCAGGACGCCGCGAGCATGCCGAGAATGACAAAGAGCGCGCGGGCCAGCGCCTGGGCGACCTTCGAACTCAGCAGGCTGGCGGCTGTTACGGATGCCCGAAAGTGCTCTTTCAAAAGCAGTATCTTGATCGGCTCTCCGTACACCGGTCCCGCGGGAACGCTCTCGTTCAACGCGCTTCCCGCGAGTTGGACCAGAAGGAGCCTCGTCAAAGACCCGTGGCGAGTCTGCTTTGGAAGCGTACACCACCACGCCCGCGCGTTCATTCCGCTGACCACCGCCTCCAATGCGACGATGACGACGAAGCGCCAGCCGATCGCCTGCAGGTCGAACCAGATCTTGGCAGAGCCGAAGCCGTACAGCAGGTACGCGAGCAGCGCGACTCCCAGGAGCAACATCGAGGCTCGCGCGAGCCTTCCCGCAACCGTCGGCGCGCCTAGGTCTGTCTCCTTCCGATTGATCGTGGTCCTCCGCGGGTTTCGTCAGCTCGCTCTGCTCCGCTGGGTGTCCGGTTGTCCGGCCGGATGCAGATAGGAAGTTCAGTCCCCAAGCGTGGCTTCTAGCCGAGGCGGCAAAGCGGGGCAAGTATGCGGCGGCTGGTCTGCGGCTCGAACCGACACTCTCACCGTCGTCCGCGCTCACTGCGGCGGGAATTGCCGGAGCAGCTTGTGGACCGCGTCGGTGATCCGCTGCCGGCGTTGCTCGGGCGTGGCAGTTGGATCGAAGATGCCGGTGACGACACCGCGCCAAATCGGCTTCGCCGTCTCCGGCTCGAACGCCATGAGGACCAGTGTCCCTTGCTCGAAATCGGCCGTATCGATGTGCTGCCGCGCCACAAACGCACCGCCGCCGGCGTTGGTCGATCTGGTAATGGCGACGACGCTCGTCTCGAAGTTTATTCCACCGTCGTACGCCAGGAGAAAGTCAGCGCTGCCCGCTGATGATTTGGTGAACCCCTTCGCCGCCAGTTCGCGGTCGACGGCGCCGCGGACGGTGGTATCAACGAGTGCGTCGCTGACCCGCGGATCGCCAAGCGAGGGTTGCGGGCCGGGTTTCCAGTCGTAGGTCTTGAGCGCCTGAAAGTTCACTGCCGGATCGAAAGATGACTGTACCGTGTAGCGTGAGCAGCCGACACAGATGACCATCCCGAAGAGCCACACACTCCCGCGTCGACGCATGCATATCCTCCTCTTGCCGGCCGTCATCCGCCTTCGGATGGTTTGTCACCGCAAGGCGAAGAGGCCGACCAACGCCCCGCCAAGCACCAGAAGAGCCGGATTGGTCCGGCTGCCGAGCAAGACCGCGAATACTGCCCCACCAGTGGTCTGTGATCGCCGCGTTCACGCCACAGTGCCGCATTCGTCTTGGCGATCACCCCTTTGCCGAAATTCAGTCTGCCGAGATCGACGAGCACCTCCTCTACGATCGTTTGGTTCACGAAAGCAATCTTTTGGGTGCCAGGTTTGCCCAGGGAGGCCAAGCAGGGAAACAGACGCGCTAGGGTCGCGAGAGACGTGCGGTCCACCTCTTCCGCCTGGCTCAGGCCAAACTCCACGTTGTGAGAATACAACAGACGGAAGCCGCCGAGCTTGTCCTTCAGCGGTAACGCCTCCGCCTTGAACTTGATCCGGTACACACCCGGGATGTTCGGGCGGACGTCCAAATCCGCCGCCCTCTGCATGTCCGGGTGCCGGAACTTGAACACGACTTCCGGATCGCCCACCGGGAACCCGTCTTCATACTGAATGCGGCGCCGCAAGATGAAGGCATGGTTGTAAAGCCTGAAGTCCGGTGTGTCCAGAAAGACCACCTCTCTGATCTGCGGCCTCTGGCCAGCCAGGTGCCGCGTGGACAACCCAACATCAGTGAGGTCCGCCACTCGCCGCACCAGCTTGGCAAAATCGAGGTAGCTCTTGATCGAGGTGAAGCGGTCGGGCTTCAGGATGATCTTGCATTCGAGATAGTGCACTACATCAAGTGGATGACCGTCGCTATATGTCCCCGGCTTGAGCTCAGGAACCGGCTCCGACGGCGAATCCCTCTTGGACATCGTTGCCCCCCTTTTTGGACTCTGGTTCTCAACGGGTTGCAGGCCAGGATTCAAGCGATCACCAGGCGTTCGGGCAGGGGAATCGCTCGTTTCATGGGAGGAGGTCCGTGGCCGAACGCGTCGATCGTTACCGGGCGAGCAGCGCCAGCAAGTCGTAGTCGACCAGGTCGCCGATGCGCTCGACCGTCACATCCGCCGCTGGATAGGAGGCGACGACCTTCGGATCGCGGGCATACATCCCTTGCCGAGGCAACACGGTGGTCACGCGGTCACCCCAGGCAGTCTTGACCGCAGCGAGAATACGCAGCTTGTCGTCAACCAGGACGTAGTGGTCGGCGGGGTAGCGCCGCTCGACGTCGGCGAGTGCGTCCTCTTTGTGGATGTAGATGAGCACATGCCCCTCCACCGCCGCGAAGATGCCGGAGCGTTCGACCTTGCGCGGCTGGAAGACCACATCGCCGTCCGACAGGATGACCGTCCGCCCCCAGGAGTTGAAGCGCTCCAGCACATCGAGCGCTCCGGGGTACAAGCGATTGGCGAACGGGTAGTCGACCAGGTAGGACGACATGGACAGCAGGTGTATGTCTTGTGGGTGTTCGACGCGATAGCGCTGCAGGGCGCCGAGGTAGTCGCGGTAGCCCAACTCGTTGAACAGGTCATCGAGAATCGCCCAGTACCGGTCGCGGCAGGCAGGTCCGAATTCACGTTCGAGATGGCGCCTGAGATCGTTCTGGATCCGATCGTTGTCGAGCAACGTATCATCCACATCGACCAGAAAGACGAGCGGATCAGGTTGCGGCTTGGTCATGCTTCCAGAGCGTTACTGACGATCCGCTGTGCTTCGGCGACGATCGCTTGCAGATGTTTCTCGTTTCTGAAGCTCTCGGCGTAGACCTTGTAGATGTTCTCTGTACCCGAGGGACGCGCTGCAAACCAGCCGCTGGCTGCCACGACTTTGAGGCCGCCGATCGGCGCATTGTTGCCTGGGGCGTGGGTCAGTTTGGCGGTGATTGGCTCACCGGCAAGCTGCGATGCCGTGACGGCCGTGGGCGACAATTTTCCGAGGCGCGCCTTCTCCTCGGGCGTCGCCGGCGCGTCGATGCGCGTGTAGTAGGGGGTGCCGAACTCGTCTGTCAGTTCCCGATAGTGCTCGCCCGGGTCCTTAGCCGTCCGCGCCGTGATCTCGGCCGCCAACAGGTCCATGATCAAGCCGTCCTTGTCCGTCGTCCACACGGTACCGTCGTGCCGCAGGAAGCTCGCCCCTGCGCTTTCCTCGCCGCCGAAGCAGTGTGAGCCGTCGAACAGGCACGGCGTGAACCACTTGAAGCCGACCGGCACCTCACACAGCCGGCGGCCGAGCTTCTCCACGACCCGATCGATCATGCAACTGCTCACCAGGGTCTTGCCGACCGCGGAGTGCGCCGGCCACTGGGGGCGATGCGTGAGCAGGTAGCGGATGGCCACCGCCAGGTAGTGATTGGGATTCATCAGCCCCACCAACGGCGTGACGATCCCGTGTCGATCGCAGTCCGCGTCGTTGCCGAACGCCACACGGTATCGATCTTTGAGGCCGATGAGGCGGGCCATGGCGTAGGGACTGGAGCAGTCCATGCGGATCTTGCCGTCGTGATCCACTGTCATGAACGAGAAGGTGGGGTCGATCGTTGGGTTCACGATGGCTATGTCGAGTTGGTAGACCGAGTTGATGGGTTCCCAGTAGGGCTGCGCTGCGCCACCCAGCGGATCCACGCCTAGCTTGAGGCCGGCGCGACGAATGGCGTCCATGTCGACAACGTTCCGCAGGTCGCGCACGTAGGGCAGGATGAAGTCCTGCTGGTGCGTGCTCGCGGCTGTGATGGCCACAGCATAGGGTACGCGCTGTACGCCGGCGTTGCCGGCACGCAGCAACTCGTTGGCGCGGGCCTCGATCCAGCGCGTCACGTCGGTGTCTGCCGGGCCGCCGTTGGTCGGGTTGTACTTGAAGCCGCCGTCCTCCGGTGGGTTGTGTGAGGGCGTGACGACGACGCCGTCGGCGAGGTGCTCGGTGCGGCCGCGGTTGTAGACGAGGATGGCCCGCGAGATGACCGGTGTTGGCGTCACGCCGTCGTCTGACTGGATGACGGTCTCCACCTCGTTGGCTGCCAGGACCTCGAGCGCTGTGCGCTGGGCCGGGCCGGACAGAGCATGTGTGTCCTTACCCATGTAGAGCGGGCCGTCCGTACCCTGGCTACGCCGGTAGTCGCAGATGGCCTGGGTGATGGCCAGGATGTGGGCTTCGTTGAATGAGCCATGCAGCGACGAACCGCGGTGTCCACTGGTCCCGAAGCTGACCGACTGATTGGGGTTACTCACATCCGGCCGGCGCTCAAAATACTCACGTTCGAGCAGGCCCAGATCCACGAGTATCTCCTTGGGCGCCGGGTGGCCTGCGAGCGGCGAGATCCTCGGACGGCTCTTCAATTCACTGGCCATTGGCTACCTCGCGCATCTTTTTGGTCCGTCGAATTTCAGACTTCAAGTGCCGACATGACGCGTATCGTTCCACAATCGGATCACCGGCTCGGAAAGGTTGTGTTCGTAGCTCAGGGCACTCAGGGCCGCCGTGCCGAGCAGCAAGAGGCGACCACCCGCCGGTTCGAGGCCGAGCCAACGCACCGTCAACGTGCGCAGAAAATGCCCGCTGGAAAAGAGCAGCACGTCTCCCTGCAGGGCGCGCACGCGCCGCACGACGCGGTCGGCACGCGCGCCCACGTCCTGCGGCGATTCGCCGCCCGGGCAGCCATCGCGGAACAGTTGCCAGTCGGGGCGTTGCGCGTGGATCTCGGCGCTGGTGCGACCTTCGTAGTCGCCGTAGTTCCATTCGCGCAGATCGCGGTCGACTTCGGCCACGCCCTCGAAGCCGGCCAGTGCGCACGTCCGTGCCGCGCGCTGCAAGGGGCTGGTCAACACCTTGGCGAATGTCAGTCCCGTGAGCCGTTCGCCAAGGGCGCGGGCGTTGCGCTCGCCGCGCTCCGTCAGCGGCAAATCGGTCAGCCCCGTGTGCTGGCCCGAGAGACTCCAGACGGTCTCACCGTGCCGGGCCAAGTAGATGACGGGAAGCCCTTTGCTCATGCGGCCGCTCGTGTAGCCATGCTGGGATCTTTTGCTGGGTGACTACGCTGAGATCAAGGTTCTTTCTGCGGCGTTCCGATCGTTCACGACAGTCGACTACATTCCCGTACACGGGCTCGACCTTCACGGCAATACGCCAGTGGGGTGCACACCGTGAAGGGCTGTAGACCCGAGGCGGGACGTCCCAGCCTTACCAGCGCGGCGGGCCACGGACAGGACGCCCGGCGCAGGCCCTACGGCGATGGGGTCGGAGTCGGGGTAGAGGTTGGCGTTGCTGTCCGTGTCAGTGTGGCGGTGCGGAACGTGGTGGGCGTTGGAGAGGGCGGTGAGGTACGTGACGGCGTTGGTGAGAGCGCGGCCAGCGCCGTCCGCGTTGCGGTGAACGTGGGCGACTGGGCGCGGGTCGCTGTGGCCGTGGGTGAGGCCGCCGTGATGGCATCGGGGCCAGCCAGCTGAGGTGCGGTGGGGAGAGGTCCGGCAGACCCCGTCGATGTCGAGAGCACGCGCTGTTCGCCAGGTGCGAGAGTGACCGACTGCGTGCCGAAGGAGAAGTCGGGCAGCGCCATGTTCTGTGTGAGCACTGTGGTAATCGGGTTGTCCGTCGGGTTGTTCACAGCGACGGCCCACTGGTACTGCGGATTCGTAACCGTACCGCCGCTCAGCGCGGTCACCTGGATGAAGAGGTCTTGCCCGCGTGCGTCGGCAATGACCGGATGGCCCACCTCGACCTCAGTGACGGCGGCGAGGTCCGGGTACAACGGGACGTAGGCACGCCCATCGAGGTCGAGCCCGACGGCGCGGTAGCGGTTTGCGCCGGTACCGTAGTCGCCTTTGACGAAGCCATTGAGCTGCCACAAGCCCGCACTCCAGCGGCGATTGAGTCCATCGACCATCACCGGCAGCGTCAGGTTGCGCAGGGGGGTGGGACGCGGCACGGCCAGGTGCATGGCATAGTTGCTGGGTTGGACTTCAAACGCCCCGGGCGTGTTCAAGCGCCGTCCGCGCGTGATATTCGCGCCCGTCGGCTTGGTCAGGTAGGACCGCTGAGCAGCAAGCGCCGACGCACTGTGCGCAGCGGCGTCGAGCGGACACCCGACGGACAACAACTCGTATTGGTATTTCTGGCCAGCGGTGACCTGCGGGTTCGCCATGGCCGCCGACAGGGAGAGCCATTTCACACCCGGCGGCTGCGACACCTGCAGTTGAAGCGGGCCGCCACGGTTGATGAACAGCTGGCTATTGGCCGTCTGTTGACTGTAGAGGCCGAACCAGTCCCCGCTCGCGAGCGTAAAGCTGAGCACGCTGGCCAGCGACCCGAGGTCGATGTCCTTGAGCACCGTCGCGCCGCTCCCAACCACAAGGTGCAGGGGCAAGGACGGAATCCAGTGCCAGTCACGCAACAACCGCAGACTGTTTGCCGTCAGCGCCTGTTTGAAACTGATGCTGCCGCGGAACAGGGCTGCGCTGCAGCCGGATTGCACCGGAGGCGCCGCCCAGCCCATGGGCGGAACGCCGATGCTGGGCCGGTCGAACTCGGCGTAGCTCAGGGAGAAGTCCATGAGCCGCGACGGGGTGCGCGGGCCGAAGGTGTTCCACGGGTTCTGAACGCGCACCCGTTCGTCGATCAGTTCGTTGCGGATGGATCGCACGGCCACCGCTCCTTCGTCGGCGAACTCCAGCAGGGGGGTTTGGTTGTATTGATCGCCGTTCATCTGCCCAGCGTCCGCGGTGAGCAGGGGATTCGACCCTTCGAAGGTGATCGGCGTGAGAATGCCGCGCGGCCCGCCGTCCCAGGTGCTCCCCGGGTCGGCGATTTCCGGAGTGCGCAGGACCGTCATCGGGAACGGACCGTGTGCGAGGTACATGTACGCGCAGTCGTTGATGCGATCGCTGCAGAACACCGGTGCCCGTGACCCATCCTTCCAATTGCGGCGCGCGAAGCTCACGGCGCGCCCCCCGGCCGTATCCTGCGCGATCAACACCAGGTTGCGTTGTACGCTGCCGTCCAGATGGAGCAGAGTGCTGAAGACCGGGTCACCGTTTAGTTTGAAGCGGCGATAGAGATTGCCCCCGTCGTAGATCTGGATCTCGGCGAGGCCCTTGGCGGACGTGACGTAGATCGGCGCCTCCATGAGGCTGCGGCCGGTCACAAAGGATTCGGCACCATAGGTGGACACCCGGACACACGCCGGCCAGCGCAGGATCTGCGGGCCGTCCGAGGTGAACACGTTCGGGCAACTGTATTGACTGCTGTAGCCGAGCGCATCCGCCCACAGCTGGCTGGCGGAACGTGCCATCGCATACGTCAGCCCCTGCCCCACCGTCACGGCTCCGGTGAGTGCCGCCGGCGACGTGACGAGTTGGATGGCCGCCGGCGCCGGGCTGATCGTGGCTTGTGCAGTCGTCAGGTACGCGGCGGTTGCGTCATCGATCAGCTGGCCGTTCCGGTAGGTGCGCAGGCCAATCATGGAGTAGAGGCGCGCGTCCTCGAGGCGCATGCCCATACCGCTGTGTGCGAAGTCGTAGTAGCCGATTTGGGCGTTGCGTGAGAGGCTGAGGAGGAAGTCCTGTGTCGCCGCTGGCGCCACCCCGAACACGCCGGGTGACGACTCGCCCTGCAGGATGAGGGTCTTCCCATTCGCGCCGGTCAACACGCGTGGCGGTGGCATCACCACTCCCGGACCGAACAGAAACAGGTGATTGCCGATGTTGTTGTCGATGCGGTACCCGGCATAGAGCGTCAACTGGGCATCCGAGTTCTGGGCGCAATCTGCCTTGAGCTGATTGAGCTCCGCATCACTCAGGTTGGCGAAGTCTTCGAGGAACACCAGGAAGTCCAGCCCGGCAGCGCGCGCCGCGGCGGCATAGTCAGCGACGGTACCCTGGCCACCGCTCAGACTCGTCTGCGCACCGATGAGACCCTTGAACAGCGTCACGCCCTTGGGCGGTTGCCGCAGGGTTGGATCCTCGCCGTTCCACACGGACTCCTGATATCCCTGCTTGGCCGGCGGTTGCAGGTTCGGTGGCACCAGGCGCTGCGCCGGCGTCACGTACCCACCGACCGTCTTCGACTGCAAGCTCGGCTGCGCGAGCCAGCGGAAGCTGTTCTGTAGCAGGCGACCGAAGCCGCTCGGCTTGCCGTTGAGGCCCTGCGACAGCACTTCCCGATTGTAGAGCCATTTGGTTCCCGAGCCGAGCGAGTAGGTGGGCCACTGCGACAGCAGCGCCAGTCGTCCAGCGCCATACTGGCGGATCGCGAACAATGGCGGTGCAGGCACTCCGCCGGGACGGATCAGCGGGTTCGGCGGTGCCGGATAAGGCGACTGGTTGAGATCGACGGGCACGGTGCGCGCAGTCGGCATCGCCCGCACCACGACTTGCCACGAGCCGTCCACCCACAGGGGAAGGGTGTGCGCGGCGTTGTTGTCCGGCTGTACCGGATACCAGATGCCCTGCACGCCGGCGCTCACCGGCGACGCGGTGATCTGATTGGTGTACGCAAGCGGCACCGTCGGCATGCGGCTCATCGGCTTGGTGTTGGTCGGGTCCGTGATGGTCTCCATCGGCAGGTCGGCGCCCCATCGCGTGATCATGTCGCGGGTCAACGTGACCCGGACATTGGTTTCCACCGCCATCAGCAGGACTCCGCCGCCTTGCGCCAGAAAGCGCTCGATGAGGGCGATGAAATCCGTCTTGTAGATCGGCTGGCTCCCGCTGAAGGGCCACGCATCGACGCCGGGAGCGGGCGGACACGTGTAGAGCACCAGCACGTTGTAGCGCTGCAAGCGGTTCCACGTCACATCGGCCATGCTCTCCGTGTAGTCGACCTCGAAGCCCGCCTGGTGCAACTCGTTGAGGTAGTCCATGTCCAACCACACGCCGGCAGTGCCCTGCGGTGAGACGACGAGGACGGCTGGTTGCGCCGCTGCGGCGGCCAGCACCCAGCCGGCAACCCACAACACCACGGCAGCGCAGAAACACCAACCGCGCCACGTCATAAGATGAAGTGCCTTCATATGTTCGCCGCTGACGCCCGGACCGCGCGGTGTTGCCCTGTGGCTGCTGGACGCCCCGTCGCTTCGAGGCTGGCCTGCGCGGCGCGTCGGCGTGTGTTCTCGGATGATGCACTTTGGCGGCATGATGCCGTGCTCCTCGCTCCGCGCTGTGAGAGCAACCGCGATGCCAGGTCGGACGGGAGCCACATACACTGGCCCTCGCACCCACCGGTCGCGGGAAACTTGCGTCGGGAATCGATGCAGAGAGGACTATCGTCGAGATGTGGACGTCGGGGCGGTGGTGTCGGCGCTGAGCTTCGAATCAGCCCTGGTTGACATCACCGCCGAGGCGGGTGAGAAGGGCGGAAAAGGCAGTCAAGGGAGTGAGACGCCGGCGGGTCGTGCGCGGGTTGCTGAGCGGGGCGTTGGTTCTGGTGGCGGGTGGAGTCGGACTCGGGCAAGGCGCTCATTGGCTCGACCCACCCGCAGTCACGCAGCCAAGCGATGCGATCGTTGTGTTCGGCGGTGAGCTGCCGCTCCGCGTTGGCCGCGGTGCGGCGCTGTACAAGGCAGGACTAGCTCCGGAGCTGTGGATCACCGGCGACCACCCCTCGCCGCAGGCGCTGGCGCAGGTGGCGCGGCAACAGGGAGTGCCGGACGAGGCGATTCACATTCTCCCGACGACCAGCACCTGGGACGACGGTGAACAGACTGCCACACTTGCCAAGCGCCGCGGTCTGCATCGCGTCTTGGTCGTGACCAGCTGGTATCACCATCGTCGTGCTCTCTGCGTGCTGAAACAGCACCTGGCCAATAGTGGGATCCAGGTCTATCACAATTCGGTTCCCAGCCTTTCTGATGACCAACAGACGTGGTGGAGGCATCCCAGTGGCTGGCGCCACGTCTTCCGCGAGATGACCGCACTAGGGTTCTACGCGGTGCGTCACCACCTGGCCGTCTGGAATTGCGGGTGAGACGATGCGCCTTGTCTAACAGGGCTGCTGGAAAACCCCGCCCCATGCTTCGGCGAGCTCAGCATGAACGGTTCCCCTCCCCATCTTTCCTTGTCCTTTCCGCGCACCCTGAGCTTGTCGAAGGGTCTCCGCAAACGTTTTCGGCAGCCTGCTACAAGGCTGTTTCCTGGCGCATGTATGCGGGCGGTGTCAGGCCGAAGCTCTGGAGGATTCTCGGCGCAATATCCAGGGTCGAAATCTCCGGACGCAGCGTGCTCGTCGGTTGCAGTTGCGGGTCATAGATGAGCAGCACACCCTGGGGAATGTGGTAGGCAGACTGCCCGGTGCTGTCCTGGATTTCGACATTGGCGAAGCCGAGCTCCGGAAACGGGACGCGCTGGCCGTCGAGCACGCAAAACTCTTCGCGCACGTTCTGCAGTGCTCCCGGATGAATGCGAAACACATCGTGGCCGATCTTCTTCCATGGGAGAGCACCTTTGTCCGCGATGCGGATACCGGTGAGCTTTTGCTCGAACGCCTGCCCCTGGCCGTTCTTCAGCGCGATGATCACACGCGGCAACATCGCCGGCCGCACCTCCCAATCACCCGCCGCGAACCCCAGGCGCTGCATGAACGTGTCGACGTGGGTGAGATACACCTGCTTTTGCGCCTCGTTCGCCTCGGTTGCCGCCTGACCCATGCTGCTGGCAACCCAGAGGCTGTAGCCTGGATTGCGGCTGATGAATTTAACCAGGCGACCGAGCATGTCATCGGCCTTCGACATGGTCCACATGATTTCGTTCTTGTAGGTCGCAACCCACTCCGGGGCGTAGCTGAACACTCGGTAGTCGTCCGGGTACCGCGCCGCCCAGTAGCGATGCAGCGAGGAGGCGACGTGGTTTGTGAAGAACGTGCTGAACGCGGGCCGGCTCCGCTCCAGCTGCTTCATGAAGATGTCGAATGCGAGGACGACCTGATACGTGCGGCGCCGGACTCGGGTCCACGTGCGCCGACGTTCGTCTGCGATTTGCAGCCCGAGCTCGAGCAGGGTCTTGGGTTTCAAGCCGAGTGCAGGCGCATCGGCCAGAACACGCAGCGCCTTCTGCCACGACAGCTTGGTCGAGACGTTGCGGCCGGAGGAGCGCGTCATTTCGAGGTTGAGCGCCTGGAAGCGTTGCAGACGTGCGGGGAAGCACTCGCTGCTCGCGGCGAACACGTCGGGAAGGTAGAAGCTGTAGTCACTGAGATTTGCGGGGAGCGGGTAGGAGTATAGCGATCCGAACACACCGCTCGGAACCTGCGCGCGCGTCAGGATCTCCCAAATCGAAGGATAGGCCGCGTTGATCTCCGACAGGTCCTGCCCGAAGTCCGAAATCGTATGTTGCTCGTCACTGACACCACGGTGCAACGTCGACCAACTGATCCACGGTGAAAGGGACGTATCGTTGGCATACGTCTGGTACTGCTGCATCTGCGGCAGAAGGCGCGCCAGGCAGCTCCGGGGGTGTTCGTGGACGAAATCGTCCACGATGCGCCATGGCACCTCGTTCAGCTCGTAGAGGATGATCTTGCGTCGCGTAACGCCTGCGTCGTGACGCGCCTGACGTGCCTGTGATCGCGGCGGGCGTGGATTGCTCTGCTGCGTCGTCGGCGCGGCGAGGCGGATCATCACTCCTTCGGCGGCCGATTGCACCGCTGCAAAGCTCGCCGCGGTGACCATCTCGATCTCCGCAAACGGGATCAGCGGTGCTCCGCCCGTCGTGATGCTGCGCAGAAACGCAGCGACCTCGTTGCCGTGCCCCTTGTCCTGACGCCTCCCCATGCGCGAGACGCCCGGCCACTCGTGCGCTTGCAAG
Source organism: Candidatus Margulisiibacteriota bacterium (assembly GCA_035541735.1). Lineage (GTDB taxonomy): Bacteria > Desulfobacterota > Binatia > HRBIN30 > HRBIN30 > DATKMS01. The sequence continues at coordinate 32,734 of DATKMS010000390.1, read as the reverse complement.
GCGCGCCAGTTGTCGATCGTCAACACGCGTCCCTGGCTGAAGATCTCGACGCGCTCTTTCGGATACGAGCGCGGGCCGTTGGTCCAGTAGTCGATGCTGGCAATCGACCCATCCGAGAACGTGAGGCTGATGGACGTCGAGGCATCACCGTCAGCGAGGTGCGTTGTCGACATTGCCTGCACGCCGGTGATCGCATGGCCAACCAGGAACAGTGCCAGGTCTATGAAGTGGCAGGCTTCGCCAATAATCCGTCCGCCACCGGCCAGTGGATCGCGTACCCAGTGCGTAGCGGGCACTGCGCCGGCGTTGACCATGATGCGTACGGCGATCGGCTGCGAGCGGCCGGCGAGCAGTTGCTGCGCCTTGATCGCGTGCGGTGCGAAGCGGCGGTTGAAACCGACCATCAAGAGGCGGTCACTGTGGGCCGCATAGGCGGCGCGCACCAGCTCGAGGCCCTGGGGGTCGATGGCCAGCGGCTTCTCGACGAAGACGTGCTTGCCCGCTTGCAGCGCTTCGACGACGATGCGGGCGTGCGTGTCGTGTCGTGTTGCAACGAACACGGCGTTGATCCCCGGGGCGCGCAGTATCTCCTGGTAGTCGCTGGTGGCCTGCTCCGCTGCAAACTTCCGGGCGGCATGCAGGCTGGTGACGCCTCCGGCACTGGCCACAGCCGCGATCGTCGCACCCGCCGCCTTGATCGCCGGTAGCAGCACCTGCTTGGTGAAGTTGCCCGCACCGATCACGCCGACGGTCGGCCGCGCCGGGCTCGTGGTGAGGACAGCGGCCGGCGGGTGCAGCTGTGTGACCCGCGCGGTGGGAGCTGCCCCCTGTGGATAGGACAGCACGACGCCGAGCGTCTCGCTGTCCTGTAAGATGGCGTCGTATGCATGGGCCGCGTCCGCGTGTTCCCGGCGGTGTGTGATCAACGGACGCACCTCGATGGCACCACTGGCCAGTGACTCGAGCACCGCTTCGAAGTTGCGCGCCGCCGTCCACCGAACGTAGGGCAGCGGATAGTCCTGCGCCCGCCCCTCGTAATTGGGGTCGTAGCGCCCCGGCCCATACGAACACGCCACTTGAAACGAAAGTTCCTTCTCGTAGAAATCGCTGCGCTGCAGGCCGAGGCCGACGACGCCCACGAGGACAATGCGCCCCCTGCGGCGGCTCATCTGAGCGGCCTGGTGCACGATGTCGTCGGTCTTTGCACTCGCGGTGATCAGCACTCCGTCGACGCCGCGCTCGTGGCTGAAGGCGCGCGCGGCAGACAACGGGTCCGCGCCGTTGCCCACGGTCAGCACCTCGCACCCGAATCCCCGGGCGAGCGTGCAGCGCGCCGGGTTCACATCGATGCCAAGCACCTTGCACCCATGGGCGCGCAGCAGCTGAACAGCGAGCATGCCCAGCAGGCCGAGACCGACGACGACGAAACTTTCGCCCAATGTGGGCTCGAGCAAGCGAATGCCGTTCAGGGCAACCGCCCCCAGCACCGTAAAGCTCGCGGCCTCGTCGTCGACCGCGTCGGGAATGCGTCCCGCCAACGTCGCCGGCACGCACACGACCTCCGCGTGTGGCCCATTTGACGCCACGCGGTCGCCGACCGAGAACCCTTCGACGCCGGCGCCCACCTCGAGCACGCGGCCGACATTGCAGTAGCCCAGCGGGAGCGGCTCATCGAGGCGGCTAAAGATGGCCTCAAGCGTCGGCATCACACCGTCGCTCTTGATCTTGTCCAGCACCTGGCGGACGCGTTCTGGCTGCGAACGTGCCTTGCCGATCAAACCGGCCTGTCCGAACTCCACCAACATGCGTTCGGTGCCCGGTGAGATCAGGGAAACGGCGGTATGGATCAACAGGTGCCGCGGACGGACGATGGGGCACGGCACCTCCGCCAGCTCGATCTCACCGCTCCGCAGATGCTGCAGGATCTGCTTCACCGCTGTGGACTCCTCATCGTCCTCGGGTCGCCAGGCGCTTCGTTAAGGTATCCCAGCCAGCGCATCGTGGGTTCGATCCACTGCAGGATCTGGTCGACGTCAGACTCATCGGCGCGCGCGCGGCGGGCTCCCGCAAGCGCCGGGTCAAACTGTTTGTTGAACTTGGCGATCACCGTTGGATCGTCACGCAGCCCGCAAAAGTCAAACAGCGTGCGCATGGTCCCTGGCGACATATCTTCCAGGCGAACTTCCATGTAGCGATGAGCTGGCAGTCGTCGGCCGTAGTGACACGCCGCCTCGACGCACATCCGCCATTGCAGACAACAGACCTCCAGTAGGTCGAGATCGAGCAAGAGGCTGTCAATGGCGGGGATGCGCGGCCCCCAGATCTTGCGACCCAACACGGGCGCGGTCGCATCGGGCATGACACGCCGCAGAAATTCCTTGGCGTAATGGGGCATCTGCCTCCATTTGATTTCCTTCAGTCGCTGGCTCAGCTTCGCCGGGTTGATACCGTTCGACTGGTCCAGCCAGTACCAGCGGATCGAGAGCACCGAATCGACGCCGTTGCGCAGAATGTGAACGAAGCGGCAGTCGGGAAAGATTGTATCGACGAACCCCATGCGCAACGAGTTGCTCGGCGTCTTCTCCAAGAGACGCGGGCGGCCCTGTGCGCGGATGAGATCGGCAAAGGCAGAGCGAATCTGCGTGCGGACTTCCGGTCGGGCATCGCGCGGGCGCAGCATGTCGGACTTGCTGTCGTTTCCGATGCGCCACGTCAAGCGAGGCTCCTCCACGTAGGCGAGGTCCGGGTGGTGCTGCAGCACTTCGCCGAGCAACGTCGTACCCGACCGTGGCGCACCGATGATGATGATCGGGTCGCGCAGCAGGATGTCGTCCGAGTCACGCATGCAAGGTGTCAGCTGGCAGCAGCGTTCGGGACGGGCGCCTTTCGATACTTCACGAGCATCGTCATGCCGACCCACGCATGGCCTTCGAAGGCCTGCAGGCCGGCAGGGGAGACCTGATACTCGACCGCTTCCAATTTCAAACCGAGGGCGGTGGCTTCTCGATCAAGCCAGCGCAGGGTGAATTGCCGTCGCTGGAAGTTCAAGTAACTGTCGGCTTCGGTGAATGGTTTCAACATCGGAATTCCCCGGAACAGTCTGGGGTGACGATGCACAAACATCTCGAGCTTGCGCAGTAGACTCGTCTGGTTGGGAACCGAGAGAATCAGAAACCCGCCGGGTGCCATGACCCTGGCGAGCGTGGCGAGCAACCGCGACGCCGCTTCGACGTACTCCAATACCCCCAGGCAGATGACCCCGTGGTAGACGGCGCCGAGGTAGGTGCCGTCGTACTGGTTGGCGGAGACCGACTCCAGCTCGTAGCCCGCCGTCAGGTTCGCGGCTCGCAAGGTTCGTCTTGCAGATTGGATCATGTCCGCAGAGGCGTCGACCCCGGTGACCGCGAAGCCTCGCGCCAGCAGTGCTTGCATCATCACGCCGGAACCGCATCCGAAATCGAGAATGGAATAGGTTGCCGGAACGCGGTCGACCCACGACAGCACCGTCTCGAGCCGCCTTCGAAAATGCCCCGAGTGGCGGTATTTGTCGGTCCACCCGCCGGCCACTTGGTCGAAGTAGCGAATCGTGTCCGTCATGGTCGCGGCGCTGGAGCGCCTGTCGTCAATCGGGACACCGGGTTGAGGCATGAGACGGACCAGTCGATTTCTGCTTAGATTCTCGGTCGCATACGATGCGCCAGGTACGACAGCGCCTTCGCGCCGAAACGCAAGGTGCGGTACACGTGCATACGAGCCTGTCGCGCTGGCGTCGGCGCACCGACGAGATCCCAATATTCCTCATGCTGCGCCCACATCGTCATGAAGCTTCCCGAGAACACCGACGCGTCGAGGCTGGTGTAGTAGTAGACGGCGATGGCGCGCCGTACGCAGCCAGCCGCGATGGGCCGCGAGAATCCATGGACGGAACGCGCATCTGAGCGAAAGATCAGACACGTCCCCCACGTCGGCACGACGGTTCGGCACGGCGAACTGGAATCAACGGGATCGTACAGCTCGAAGCACCCGCCGTTCGATTCCACCCAGCCCGGATTGAGGTAGATTAGGACGTTGACCCTGCGGAAGACGGCGAGCCGCTCATTGATGTGAGTATCCGTGTGTGGCGCATTCACGCCGTTGGCTCCGCTCCAGTGGAGTCCGGCCCCTTGGAGGTACGGATCAGGCATCAAGCCCTTGATACCGGTGACGCGTTCCAAGAACTGAAGGAATGGCGCCGCGCTCAGCTCGTGCACCATCGAAGCCAGAGGCTCGGGCATCTGCTCCAGGTCGCCGAAGCTCATCTTGTGGGCTTCATACGCATCCGAGTGACGCCGCCAGCCCGGATGATCGGCGCTGGGGAACCCGCCCAACACCGCGGCCGGCGGGTCGACAATACAGTCCGGAATCACCACGTGCGGAAACGGCCGACTCTCCGCCATGGCGCGCGCGAGGGCGTGCAGTTCGTCCTCACGAAACGTACGGAAGCGGAAGTGGCTCATCGCGATGCTGCGCCGCAAGCGAGTCGGCCAGTGTCACCCTGAATTGGCTCGCGTGCACGCCGTCAGCTTCCAGCCGACCCGTCGTACACCACGCGATGCTCCCCTGGGGCAAGGGTGATCGTCTCGCTCGCGAAGGCGAAGTTGGGCAGATCCATGTTGCGTTTGAGCGTCGTGCTGATTGGCGTGTCCAAAGGGTTGTTGACGTCGACGTACCAGAGGTACGCGGGATTGCGCTCCGTGCCGCCGCGCAGGGCGGTGACCTGAATGAAGAGATCTTTGCCATGCGAGTCGGCGATCACCGGATGCCCGATCTCCACCTCGGTCTGTGCTGCCAGGTCGGGGTAAAGCGGGATGTACGCGCGCCCCGCAAGATCCACGCCGACGGCGCGATAACGATTTGTACCTCCACCGTAGTCGCCGCGCACGTAGCCGCTGAGTTGCCAGAGCCCGACGCTCCAGCGCCGATTGAGGCCGTTGACGATCACGGGAAGAGTCAGGGTGGTCGGGGTGCGCGGACGCGGCACGCTCAGGTGGACGGCGCCGCCCTCTGCACGCAGCTCGAGCGGGCCCCGACCGCGCACCCGCTTGCCGCGGCTGACCCGGAGGCCATCGGGGCGGCTCAAATACCTCCAGGCGTCAACAAAGGCCTGCGCGCTCCGCGCCGCCGCGTCCAGGGGACATGCCGCGGAGAAGAGATCGTAGGTGTAAGTATCGCCGGCCGCAGCTTGAGAAACACTGGGAGCCCACAGCGAGAGCCAGTCACCGCTCTGTTGTTGCCCGACGCGCAGCTCCATCGATCGGCCCTGGTTGACGAAGAGCTGGCTGTTCCCTGTTTGCGGACCGTAGATCCCGAACCATGCACCGTGTCCCAGCTTGAAACTGGCGGCAGCGTCGCCCGTAGACGCCCGCGCGGCCTTCATGTCGGGGATGCTCATCTCGTTGAGAATCTTCTGCCCGCGGCCAACGACCAAATTCAGAGCGAGTCCAGGAATCCAATTCCAGTTGCGCAGCAGCCGGAGGCCACCGATCCGGGTGGTGTCCTTGAAGGTGACCGTGCTGCGGAACAGCGCCGCGTTGCAGCCGGTCTGGCTGGGAGGAGCCGCCCAGCCAACCGCTGGCACGCCGACGTTGGCGCGGTCAAACTGCGTATAGCTCAACGCAAAGTCCATTACGCGCGAGGACGCCCGCGGCCCATAGGTGTTCCAGGGGTTGGTGACGCGGACACGCTTGTCGATCAACTCGTCACGCACGGAGCGGACCGCGACCGCTCCCTCATCGGCAAACTCCAGCAGCGGCGTCTGATTGTACTGGTCGCCGTTGACCCGGCCCCGGTCGGCGTCGACGTTGGGATTGCAGCCTTCGAAGTCGATCGGTGTCAGGATTCCGCGCGGACCACCATCCCACGTGGCGCCCGGGTCGGAGAGCTCGGGCGTGCGGATCACGGTCATCGGGTAGGGACCACGTGCCAGGAACATGTACGCACAATCGTTGATGCGGTCGCCGCAGAATACCGGTGCGAGCGACCCGTCCTTCCAGGCACGCCGGGCCGCGCTGACGGCGCGGCCCCCAGCGACATCCTCGGCCACCAGGACCAAGTTGCGCTGCACGGTACCCTCCAGATGCAGGAGCTTGCGGAAAACCGGATCGCCCGCGAGCTTGAATCGACGGTACAGATTCTGCCCGTCGTAGATGCGGACCTCGGCCAGGCCCTTGTCCGACGTGATGTAGATGGGCGCCTCCATCAAGCCGCGACCGGTGACGAACGGCTCGGCACCATAAGTCGAGACGCGCACACAATCGGGCCAGCGCAGGATGAGCGGGCCATCCGACGCAAATACGTTCGGACAGCTGTACTGATTGGCGTAGCCAATGGCGTCGTTCCAGAGCGTATCGGAACTATGCGCCATCGCATACGTCAACCCTTGGTTGGCGGCCACTGCTGCACGCAGCGCCGACGGTGAGGCAATGAAATTGACGGCGACCGGAGCGGGACTGATCGTTCCTTGAGCGCTCGTCAAGTAGTCTGTGGTGACATCGTCGAGCAGTTGGCCGTTGCGATACGTACGCAGAGCAGCCATCGCGTACAAGCGCGCGTCCTGCAGCCGCATCCCCATCCCGCTGTGCGCGAAGTCGTAGTACCCGATCTGCGTGTCGCGGGTAAGGTTGACGAGGAAGTCCATTGCCGCGGGGGGCGTCGCGCCGAATACGCCGGGTGCGCTCTCACCTTGCAACATGAAGAGCTTCCCGTTGAGACCCGTCAGTAACCGCGGCGGCGGGAGGGTGAGACCGGGCCCAAACAGGAACATGTGATTCCCGATGTTGTTGTCGATGTGGTAGCCGGGGTAGAGGATCAGGGAGCCATCCGAGTTGTCTTGGCAATCGGCTTTGAGTTGCGCGAGTTTGCCGGCGTCAAGGTTGACGAAGTCTTCCAAGAAGACCACGAAGTCCAAGCCAGCCTGCTTGGCCGCTGCAGCGTAGTCGGCAACCGTTCCGTGACCGCCGCTGAGATTGGTTTGAACACCGATCACGCCTTTGAACAGGCGTGTATTGTTGGGCGGCTGCAAGAGACGGTCGTCGACGCCGCCCCAAACCGGTTCCGCAAACTGCTGCTTCACTTCCGGGCTCAGGTTCGGAGGCTGCAAACGTGCGGGGGCGGTCACGTAACCGCCGAGCCGGTTCGACGAGAGGCTGGGAGCGGCCAGCCAGCGAAAGCTGTTCTCGATGAGACGGCCGTAGTCGCTCGGCGTGCCCTGAAGTCCCTTGGAGAGCACCTCACGATCGTAGAGCCACTTGGTTCCCGAGCCGATCGAGTACGTGGGCCACTGCGATGAGAGAGCGATTCGCCCCGCACCGAACTGACGAATCGCAAACAGCGGTGGGGCCGTCACCCCCCCCGGCCGGACCAGCGGATTGGGTGGCAGCGGAAAGGGTGAATGCATCGGGTCGACGGGCACCGTGCGTGCGTTGGGCATGGCACGCACCACCACCTGCCAGTGATTGTCTACAGCCAGTGGCAAGGTGTCGGCACCATTGTAGTGCGGCTGCGATGGATACCAGAGGCCGGTGACGCCGTCGCTGACCGGCGAACTGAGGATCTGGTCTGTAAAGGTCAGCGGCGTTTTCGGCATCCGGCTCATGTAGGCGGTATTGCCGGCATCGGAAATCGTTTCGAGAGGCAGGTCTGCGCCCCACGGCAGGATGAGCGGTCGAGTCAAGGTGAGGCGGACCTGCGTTTCGACTGCCATCAAGAACACCCCGCCACCCTCCTCGAGGAAACGGTTGATCAAAGCGATGAAGTCCTGCTTGTAGATCGGCTGATCTCCGTGGAAGGGCCAGCCATCCACTCCCTGGTCGGGAGGACACGAGAAGATGACCAGGACATTGTATTGCTTGATACGTTCCCAGCTGACATCCGCCATGCCGTTCGTGTAGTCGACCTCAAAACCGGCAGCGTGCAGTTCCCTCAAATAGTCGAGGTCGACCCAACCGCCGGCAGCGCCTTGCGGTGATACGATGAGCACGGCCGGCGGCGCGGCAGAGGCTGCGACGGCCAGCAGTAGCGGCAACAGCAGCGAGAGCGCTGATGGGATCAGCCGGAAGCGGCACGACGACGTGCCCACGGTGTCGCCTCGGTTGGTCTCTGGTATATGCAGATGAGCCGAGTTGTCCGCGGACGTCACAGGGATGGAGACCGCTGCAGTGAGCGACGAGAACAAGGTCGGAGTGCCCAGTCGATCACTCCGTCTGGGCATTTTCGTTACGCATCCCATCCAGTATTTTGCGCCGCTCTGGCGCGCCCTGGCGGCAACGCCGGGACTCAGCCCAAAGGTGCACTTCTTCAGCGACCACAGCCTGCGCGGCGGCGTCGATCCCGGCTTCGGCGTGACGGTCGCCTGGGACGTCCCGCTGCTCGAAGGTTACCCGCACGAGTTCGTCTCCCGAGACGCCGGCCTCGCGGTACCGCGATCGGTTCGTCTTCCGGACGCGCGGCAACGCGTCACGCTCGACCACTTCGACGCGGTCATGATTCATGGATACGTTTACGGCTTCGAGCGCGACGTGGTACGTGCGGCCCGCGCCAACGGCGTCTCGACCATCATCCGCGGCGAGTTCACCGACGAGGTTCCATATGGCGGGCGCGGGCCGATGAAGCGGCTGCTACGAACCCTGTATCTGCGCTGGTTCTACGGGCACGTCGATGCGTTCTGTTATGTCGGCGAAGCCGCCCGCCTTCACCTGGTCCGTGCCGGTGTACCCGCAAGCCGAATGTTCTTTGCACCCTATTCCGTCGACAGCAGCTTGTTCGAGTTGCAACGGCAGACGTTCAGCCGCGCCGAAACGCGTGCCGGGTTGCGGATCAGCGACGATCACCTCGTGCTCATCCTCAGCGGCAAGCTGATCCCCAGAAAAGCGCCGCTGCTGCTGACTGGCGCGCTACGCCACCTCCGGCCCCTCGACAAGGTCGTTCTGCTGGTGGTTGGCGATGGAGAGCTGCGCCCTCAGATCGAGGCGGAGGGGCGTGCGCTGCTGGGGGATCGGTGTCGCCTGCTCGGCTTCGTGAATCAAAGCGAGATCGGACGCTACTACGCCGCCGCCGATGTGCTCGTGCTTCCATCGCGCTATGAGACATGGGGCCTGGTGGTGAACGAAGCGATGCAGTTTGGCGTCCCCGCCGTCGTAAGCTGCAAGGTTGGTTGCCATCGCGACCTGATCGTCGAAGGGCGAACCGGTATGGTCTTCGCGGACGGCGACGAGAGGACATTGGCGCAGTGTCTCGAGCGCTTCCTCCGTGACCCGGCTTTGGCCCGTCGGCTCGGTGACGCTGCCCGGCTGCACGTCGCGGCGTACTCGACGGAGGCCAGTGCGGCTGGGATCAAGCGGGCGTTGGGACTCATGTGAGCGCCGGTGATTGCACCGCGCCGCTGGTGTTCCTGCTGATGACGGACCGGAACAGGGAGCGATTCGCCTCGAGGGCGCTGGGATCGTGCGCCCGTTGACGCCCATAGGCAGCGGCGCGCTCCGACAGAGCGGCGAACGTCACGCTGTCCATCTCGATGCAGCGCTCGATCACGGACCGGAACGCGTCAAGCTCCTGTAAGGGGAATTCCCAACCGACTCCCTCGACCGCCAAATTCCGCCAGGGCGTTTGGTCGCTCAGGAGAACCGGACAGCCTGCGATAAGCGCTTCCAGAATGACGTGCCCGTAGTTCTCTCCCAAGGTGGGAAAGAAGAACAGGTCGTGCGCCGCCAGGACCTCGGGTACGCGCGCGTGTTCGATCGCGCCGATGTAGCTCACGTTGATGTTGCTCGGCAAAGCGCTGATCGCCCTTTGGCATTTCGCCCAATAGGCGCTGTCCTCGAGCGGACCGCATATTGTGAACTCGAGGCGACCGCGCACATGCGCCAGCACCTCCAACGCGCCCAGCAGATTCTTCTTCTGTGACAACCGAGACATGAAGATCACGCGCAACTGGCCGGGGGCCTTTCTCTCCTTGCCGCTGCCTTGCACGGCGCTGGTGACCGCATCGGCCAGATCTGGCGCCACCACGACAGGTGCCCGAAAGCTCCTCGATGAAGATTCTTCGCCGCGCGCCGGCAGGGCATGGCGGATCTCTGCCGCCTCGAACGGACTGGACGCTTGCCAGGTGATTCCGGCGTGCAGTCCCAACGCCGCCGAAGCGGCGAGAAAGGCACGCTTACGGAACGGTTTGATTCCCAAGGCGCCCGGAGAGAATTCGCCACGCGGGGCGAGAACGATGGGGATACTGCGAATCAGCCCGAGCCGGCGCAGCAGCACGGGAAGGATGCTGAACGCCGGCGAGAAAAAGCTGTTCAGATACAAAATGTCGGCCCGGGTGGCGCGAATGGCGCGCGCGATGCTCACAACCACCGTCGCTGGATCGAGGTAGATCACCTCGGCCTTGCCGACACGGTGTCGGGCGCCGTGGACGATCCCGGGGTACGGCTGGGTGTCTCCACAGTCTCGATCGGAGGTTACAACAATGAAGTGAACGTCGCCGGCGAGCTGCTCCACCAGATTCGCCAGGCTGCGCACCGGACCGCCGGACTTGTGCCCAGGCAGGTAGTAGGGAACCAATGTGAGAACGGTGGTCACGCGGTGCCCAAGACTCCTGGCTGTCCCGCCTGGAGCGGCGCCGCCTTCTTCAAGCGCTGTTCAACGAACCCGATATCCGCAATGGCCAGCACATTGTTGGCATTCGAGCTGCCAAGAGTATGAGGCACGAGGACATGGGTGCCTGGATTCCAGACGAAACAGCGGTACCGAAAGCGCGCCAGCTCCGCGGCCACCGAGGCGGTCTGCTGGGTACGGTGTGGGTCCACCTCGAGCTGCCACACCTTCGGGAAGCCCCGCTGCATGAGCTGGTTAGCGCCGCGCAGCACGAGATCTTCGAAGCCCTCGACATCCACCTTGGCAAAGACGGGGTTGCACGTGCGGCACACCGCGTCCAGCGTAACCAGCGTGACCCGCGCGGACGGGTGGTCGCCGCCGTCTGCTGCAATCCGGCTGACCGTCCCGAGGCCCGATAGGAAGTCAACCGCCCCGCCCTTGTCCGCCACCGCCGCCTCTACAACCTCGACGTGTTGGAGGTGATTGCGCACCACGTTTGCACGTAGCGCGCCGGCGCTCTCCGGATCCGGCTCACATGCGATGACGGTGCCGCCGGGGCCGACCAATTTCCCCATGAAGAGGGAATAGACGCCGACGTTGGCGCCGACGTCGACGACCGTGTCGCCGTAACGGAGAAAGCGTTCGAGAAAATCGAACTCCCACCAGTCCGGGCGGCCAAGGTAGTAGGCCGCTGCGGCCGAGGTCGAGGAGACCCCGACATCGAGCTGCAGCCCCTCCCAATTGATGAGCAGTGATCGACCGACGATCCGCTTGTGCGCCTGCCGCAGCAGAAAACGCCCGATGGCGCCGATGCGGTTGTGCAGCGGCGACGGGTGAGACAGCGCAAAGCGAAAGAAGCGAAAGGCGGTGTTGAGGCCCTGCGTGTGACTCGTGGCAGCCATCGGTCAGTGGGAGCTTGCCCGCACCGTTCGCATCGGGGTAACGAGACCGTGCAGCCTCTTGCAGATCTGACGGATCTCGCGGGGGCCGGGACGTAGTAGCGCGGCAGCCGAAAAGCCGGTCATCCGCAGGCTCGCCACCACCAATGTCACCGTTACCGCACCGTAGCCGAGCACCGAAGCGATGGCGGCCCCCATGATTCCCAGAGGCTTCAGCAGAAACAGCAAGCTGATGCCGGTCACCACCAGACCGCCCGTCTCGGCCCAGAGCGTAAGCGCCGGCTGACCAAGGCCTCGCAACCCTTCTTCGAGCACCAGGTTGACGGCCGCGATCGCGGCGGCCACGACCAGCACCAAAGCTGCCGGAACCGACGCCGCGAATTTTTCTCCGAAGAGCAGCGGCAGCGCGACCGGTGTCACTCCTGCCACCACGATGGCCACCACGCCGGCGCTCAGGACGGCAAGCCGAATGCCCTGCGCAAAGACCACGCGGCGCTCGCGCGGTTCCTCCTGGGAGGCCGTCTTGGGAAAGAGCACGGTTCCGAGAGCATTTGGTATCAGGCCCACGCCACCGCTCCAGGTCACTGCGACGACGTACAAACCCAGGGTCTCGGCCGGCAGCAAGGCCGCCATCAACATCTGGTCGAGGCGCAGGTTCAAAACCTGCGGCACGCCGCTCAGCATGGAGGGGAAACCATAGCGCAGCATCGCCAGCCAGTGTCCGGAATCCGGCAGGAATGATCCCGCCACCCGCCGCCGCACGACATAAAAGGTCGGAGCGGCTAGCAGTGTCAGCGCCGCCAGGTACATGAGGGCGAAGAACGTCGGATCCGTCCGTTGGAACAGCCAGCCGTATGCCAGGATGCCGAGCCAACTGACACCCGGCACGACACGCACGACGTTCCACACCGCGAAGTCGCTGCGGCCGCGCAGCAGGTGATGCGGCATCGATTCCAGCACCTGAATCGGCAACAGCAGGAGATACCAGCGTGCCGCCGCGACGACGCTGGCGGACTGTGCGGGCAGCAGACCGGGCATACTGGCGTAGCCGACGATCATCACGGGTACGCTCGCGAACATGCCGAGGCACATGGCGGAACCGAGGTAGCGCCCAGGCCCGCTGGTCGACTGCGCCGAGTAGAAGGTCAGCGCCTGCGGCAAGCCCAAGCACGCCACTCCGGCAAGAAAGTTGGGCCACATTTGAATCGCCGCCAACTGCCCTCGTCCTTCGGGTCCCAAGAGGCGTGCGGCCAACACCCCGGTCAACATTCCGAGCAGCGCCAAGATGACGTTGGTGCCGCTGGTCAGTAAGATCTGTGCCGCAAACGAACGCGCAGTGATCGACGGGCTCGTCCCCCTGTGCATGCCCCGCCCCTTTCACTCAACCGTGACGCAGCATCGTATCATAGCGGAGGCCGTAGGCCTGCCATGTGAGTTGCGTCCGCGCCCCACCGAGCAGATCACGGAGACCGGTGCGGCTGCGGGCTCGCTGCAACTGCGTGTCCAACGTGGCGGCGAAAGCAGCAGCATCGTCTACCGGCGCGATGGCGACGGCTTGCGGGTCATCCAGGAACTCTTGGAGATCTTCGGCGCCGGTCCGTTCCGTGGCGGCCAGGTGTAGCCCGCTCGCCAGCCCCTGCACCTGCACCAACGCCAAGCCCTCCTCACGCGACGCCAGCGCCATCACGTGCGCTTGCGCGTACCACCGCGTGAGCCGTGACTGGTGGACACGTTCGTGGTGCTCGAAGTGCGGATACGACGGGAGCGGGCAGTCGTGCACGTCGCCCACATGCAACAGGCGCACCCCGGGCGTGCGCATCGCACGCCAGGCTTCGACCAGGAGATCGCATCCCTTGCGCAGAGACCACCAGCCGGCCATGAGGACCGTGGGCATCGCCGCGGCGGCGGGGGCGGGGGTCGGCGGAAACATGCGCAGATCAACACCGTACGGATTGCGAAAGAGTTTGCGTGCCGGTACGCCGTGCTCGATGAAGCTTTCCTCCGCGTGCTTCGAGGGCACAACGATTCTATCCGCCAGCGCATATTCGGCGAGTTCTCGGCGGACCGCCCAATCGGGCACGCGCGGCTCACCTGAGCGTGCCCGCGGCAAGTCGTCCAGGATATCGCGCTGCGACAGAATGTGACGGCTGCCGCGCTCCAGAATGATGCGCGCGCCACAGCGCGCACGCACCGCTTCGATCGTGTGCAGGCACATGTGGGAGGCACCGATCAGCACGTCGCAGTCCTCGACCGCTCGTGCGGCACCGCGATCAACGGCACGGGCGAGCCAATGTTGCGCCCGCTCGGCCAGCGATGTGCGTGACCAGGCGCGTACCGCGGCAGCGAGCGACGCCAGGGAGGGGCCCAGCCAGTGATTACACTCGCCGGGCAGGCCGAACTGGCGGGTGCGCCATGGCGGCACGAGCGAATAGAAGCGCACCCGGTGCCCACGCAGCGACAACTCGCGCGCCAGATCGCACAACCACAGGCGTCCCGAGCTCACAATCGCAATACGCATGCGAACAGGCACGGTCAGCCGAGCGCCGCTTGCCCCGCGCAGCGCTCGTGCCGCGGCGCATCCCGGTCACCGTTAGGGGTGTGCAACCAACCTCGCAACATGCTGTCGTAGCGCGCGCCGTACGCGGCCCACGTCAGTCGCTGGCGCGCCGGTCCGAGCAGATCGCGCGCACCGCGCTGACGCCGGGCGCTCTCGAGCTGCGCATCCAAGGCCGCAGCAAACGCCGCGACGTCGTCCGCGGGGGTGATCGACACCGCGCTTGCATCCTCGATGCACTCCTGAAGATCTTCGGCGCCAGTGCGATCGGTGGCCACCAAATGCAGCCCGCTGGCCAGCGCTTGCGCCTGCACGAGCGCGAGTCCCTCCTCGCGCGACGCCAGCGCCATGACGTGCGCTCGCTCGTACCATGCCGTCAGCTCACGCTGGTCGACCGGGTCGTGATGCTCGAAGTCAGCAGCCGACGGCAGGGGGGCATCCAAGACGCGGCCGACATGCAGCAGACGGGTCCCCGGCGTGCGCATGCGGCGCCACGCTGCGACGAGGACGTCACATCCCTTGCGCAGCGACCATGCGCCCACCATCATGATGGTGGGCGGTGCGTCACGCGGCGGCGCCGGCGTGGGTGGAAACATTTGCAGATCGACGCCGTACGGATTGCGGAACAGCTTCTGCGCCGGCACGCCGCGCTCGACGAAGCTCGCTTCGACGTGCCTCGCGGGCACCACGATTCTGTCGGCAAGCGCATAGCCTTTGAGTTCGCGGCTGACCGCCCAATCCGGTACGCCAGACGCGGCGAGCCCCGGTATCGCTTCCAAAAGAGCCTTCTGCGACAGGATGTGTCGGCTGCCACGTTCGAGCACGGTGCGCGCGCCGCAGCGCCGTCGGATGCTCTCGAGCGAGGCACAACAGAGCCCCGACATGCCGATGAATACATCGCACGCCTCAACCACACGCGCGGCGTGCCGATCCAGCGCCACGGTGACCATCCGGTTCACGAACGCACGCAGCTGCAGCCGAGAGGTCGACTGCGCCAGGGCCTGCAGCGCACTGAGTGGCGCGCCGAGCGAGCGGTGGCAGCGCTCCGGCAGCCCGAAACTACTGGTGCGCGCCAGGGGCACGAGCGAATAGAAGAGGACGTCATGGCCCTTGGCATCCAGTTCACGCGCCAGGTCGCAGACGTGAAAGCGTCCCGATGTCACAATAGCGATACGCACGATTCGGAACCTTGGCGATCCGTCACCCTGTGCTCGCCGTCCTTCCCTCGCCGCCAGTTGATACCTGCCCGATCGAGCATCGCTGCCAGGCGGTCTTGATAGCGGTAGCCGTCTCGGAGGCAGCGCTCTCGGCCCGCCGCCGCGATTCGCCGGCGCTGTGCGGGGTGTGCCAGATAGTGGCGGACTTTTGCGAGGAGCTCGTCATCGGAGTCGAAGAACTCGGCCTCGGAGCCCGCCGCGAACAGCGCTTCGTGCTCAGCTGTCCGCTCCGCGAGCATGAAGGCGCCACAGGCTGGGATTTCGACACTGCGTGTGGTTTGCAGGTCGCGATTCTGCTTGCGCAGAAAGCAGAGATTGATGTCGAAGGCGTTGAGGGCACGCGCGTAGTCGTCGCCGTAGAGCGCCCGTCCCTCGATGGTCAGGTTGGGGTGGCGTGTCCGGCACCGCTCCCACATATTGCCCCAGATCCTGACGGGGATGCCGGCTTGCGCGAGCTGGTACATCGCGTGGGCGCGTGCCGGCTCCCAGGTGCCGACGAAGCCGACGGGGCCTCCGTAGCGCTGCCGTTCCTCGGCACTCACCGGCAATGGGCGGTGCGTGTACGGATCGAAGGCGTTGTCGAGAAACCCCACGTCCGGGCATCCCAGCGCTTTCAATTCGGCGACACCGTAGCTCTTCGTGGTGAAGAAGATGTCGCACAGGGGGAGGTGCCGCCGAAAGTTCGGGCTTTGGTTGTGGCGCGCGTACATATCGTCCGGGGAGTAGCCGATGATGCGGCACTCCGGTTGCGCCAACTTGACCGCGTGCAAGGTGGCGGCCGTGATTTGCAGGCCGCGATCGATCCACAACGCATCGAACCGACTCCGCCGCACCCAGTCGCGGATCTGCCGGTTGGCGCCGGTCCAGTCGCGCGGCCCCAACAGCTTGCGCCGTACCCGTTCCCACAGCCGGCGTTCGCGGGCGACACCCGCAGGGCTCGCCAGATCCACAAGGGTCAGTCGGCATCCGAGGTCCTCGAAGGCGCGCTGGCGCTGCAAGCATGTCCCCCCGGGCGTGAGATGACCGACGTACAAGATGTGGACAGCGGAGCTCCCGTTGTCGCCGCTCATGGTTTGGTGGCCAGCTTCGAAGCGATGGTGATCTGGTCGGATGGGTGGTAGGGGAGCGCGTCGAGCAGCGGCAGCAGTGGTCGGCTGATGAGCCCGAAGGCGTAGCCCGCCCACCGCGTCGCACTCGTCAAACGGAGCTGTCGCTCGATGCGGTGCTGCCAGCACGCGCCGGCGGCACAGTTGTAGATGCGCCGCAGGGTAACCAACCCGACCGCGGCCAACATCGCGTCGAGTTCCGGACCATCGTAGCCCGGACGCACGTGGCCCCCGTCTTCATGCACCGACAGGGTGTCACCGGGCAGCATGCCGTACGACGCCGTCGGGGTTGACAGGACCAGTCGGCCGCCGGGTGCGAGCCAACCCGCAATGCGACGCAGTGCCGCAAAGTCGTCGACAATGTGTTCGAGCACCTCACTCATGAGCACCAGCTGAAACGGCCCGTCCAGCTCGACATGGAGTACGTGGCCGACCGTGCCCTCGTGTTGCTCGCCGTACCCGCAGCGCTCGATCCGCTGCCGCGTGCGCTGCGCGGTGTCGCGGTTGATCTCGATCGTCGTCACGCAGTTCCCACGGCGCAGGAGCCGCAGCGTCTCGACCCCGCCGCCGGTGCCGATGTTGAGCGCCCGTATCGGCCCCTTGAGCAAGAACGGCTTGATCAGCGAGTAGCGGCGCCACGTGTAGGCATCGACCTGCACGGCCAAACGATCGGCCACGGCGCTGAACAAAGCAGCGCGCAATGTCTGCCCGCTTCTCACGTTGGTCAGATCGCGGGTGTTCTCAGTCTCGACGTGCATCCCATCTCTCCCTGCAGTCAATGCGTTGTCCCGACGTCCCCAGCACAGTCCCGGGTGCAAGATGAACTAGCTTCGCTGGCACCGATCGTTTATAGGCTGGGGACGATGATCCGACACCGCCGCAAGAGGACGATGTGCCTAGTCCAGAGCGACGTCCGCGTGCCCACGCTGCATGGGTGATGCACCGATAGACTACCGCGCCCGCATCTACCGTCGCTACGCCTCGCTGTTCCAGGATGCCCCGGCGACGTTCGACACCGGCCCCGCCGACCGCTGGGGTCGCGCCTACGATTACTACATGCGCGGCTGGCTGCCGCGGGACAAGGACGCTGCAATCGTCGATCTCGCTTGCGGCAGCGGCAGGCTGCTCCACTTCTTCAAGCAACGCGGCTACACCAACCTCTCGGGCGTCGACCTGAGCCCGGAGCAAGTGCGGCTCGCGCGTCAGGTGGTGGCCAGTGTCACACAGGACAATGTCCTCGCCTTCCTCGACACGCGTCGTGACTCGTTCGATCTGATTACCGGTTTGGACATTGTCGAGCACTTCCGCAAAGACGAGGTCTTGCAATTCCTCGATGGGTGCCTCGGCGCGCTGAAATGCGGCGGCCGCCTCATCCTGCAAACCCCAAATGCGGAGAGTCCGTGGGGAACCCATCTGCGCTACGACGACTTCACCCATGAAATCGGCCTCGGACCCAACCCGATCACCCGTTTGCTGCTGCTTGCTGGCGGCACCGACGTGGTCTGTCGAGAGGTCGGTCCGGTGCCGCGCGGGTACAGCCCGCTCTCCACGCTCCGGTGGGTCTTGTGGCAGGGCATCAGGCAGACTTTGAAGGCATACAATCTGGTGGAAACCGGCACTACGGGCAGCGGCGTGTTCACGCGCGTCTTCAT
Organism: Candidatus Margulisiibacteriota bacterium; assembly: GCA_035541735.1. GTDB lineage: Bacteria > Desulfobacterota > Binatia > HRBIN30 > HRBIN30 > DATKMS01. The sequence continues at coordinate 14,680 of DATKMS010000390.1, read as the reverse complement.
GGTCACATGCAAGAAGGCGCCGCTTCCATGAGGGTGCTGTGCATAGCAACGCCGTCCTCCAACAGCGCCGCGATCCGCGGCGCGATCACCGACTTGCCAAAGTACTGCTGCACATGCGCAATGAGCTGGGCCTCGGGCGTTCTGCTCAGGCGGCCCGCGAGAAACGCCTGCACCTTTTCTTGGAGCGCCGCGTCATCTCCAGCCGGCACAATGTAGTCCGGCAGGATGGGTCGCAGCAGCTCTGGAATTGCTCCGGCGTCGGTCCCAAGCACTGGACAGCCACAGGCAAGTGCCTCCAGCACGATCAACCCGAAGCATTCCAAGGCACGCGTCGGCAGAAGGAAGAGATCAGCGGCTTGATAGGCCAGCGCCAACTGCGGCTCGGTAAGCCGGCCCAGAAACCAGATGCGCTCGCCTGCATTGAGCGACTGCGCCAAGTGGGTCAGGGACGCTTGCTGCGGACCGTCGCCACCGATGGCAAAGGCGCACTGGCCTTGCCGTGCCATGGGCGCCACGGCGCGAATCGCGATGTCGACGCCATAGCGCGCTGCGAGCGTGCGGACGGTCAACAGAATCGCTTCGTCGACAGGCCACCCCAGCTGCCGGCGCGCTTCCGCTCTAGTGTGTTCACGACGCAGTGCCGGGCGCTGCCAGTGCGGTATCACCGACACACGGCCGTTGGTCCCGTGGATCTCCTCGAGCTGCGCCCGACTATACTCGGAGAGCGTGTGAATGCGCTCGCACGCCGACAGGACCTGGCGCTCGATGCGCGCCAAAATCCCGAGCCCGGAGATCAGCTTCAGCTGCCCCACCGCGCCCTGGCTCGCCCAGTTGATCTGTTGTTCCATGGTGATGGGGGAGTGCAGGGTGTAGACGTAGCGCGGGCCGCCTCCCACCGCTGCCAACACGCCGGCCGCCGTCAAGGCCGAATGCATGTGCACGACGTCCCACCGCTCGCGTCCGAAATGCTGCTGCGTGGCGGACCGCGCCGCTCGGATGATCCGCTGCGCCCGGAACGGGTGCCAGCTTGCGAGCGGTGGGCGAGAGTAGCGCAGCACACGGATGCCGTCGTGGACACTGACGTGCGACGCTTCGGTACTCGGTTGCGGCCGCGCCGCAACCATGGCGACCGTGTGCCCACGATCGCGCATCAGCAGGGCAATATCCCACGCCACACGGCCCATCCCCCCGGGACGGTCCAGGAAGCAGTCATCGACGGCGACGAGGTACTTCATGCCGGCCTCGCCATCAGCCGTCGGCGGCGCACGAGCACGCGTCGGCCACGTACCGGCAAGCCGAGGAACGGACGAATGACCACCAGGTACAGCGCGATTCCAGAAGCGGCCGCCCAGATCGTGCCACGCACGTGCGTGATCAGGTCGAGGTTTTGCGCCCACAGGAGGTGCGTGCCCGTCAACGCGAAGACAAGCAACGCCATGTGCTTCGATGCGCGGTTCAGCCGCGCGATCAAGCGACCAAACAACGCATGGTACGCACCCAGGAACAGGCCGCCCACCATCACCGGCACGACGCCGCCAAGAACGTACAGGCCGCCGATGAGCGACAGCGGCGTCGAGGTTTCATCCGTGATGATGAAATCATACTTGCGCAGCAACACGTTGGGGTTGGAGGAGTAGTAGGGGTCGTAGAAGAATTTGCGTGGCAGGACACGCATGACGAACTCCCAGAGATACTTCGTCCAAGAGAAGTCTACATAGGGATATCGCTCGGGTGACAGGGTGACGACACTGTGGCCGCCCGTGAAGAACAGACGCCCGAACGTGGAGGCGAGAACGGGCGTATCGGTAAGCACCTCCTGCCATTGCTGCAAGGCTTTCAGCCGTGTGGCAAGGTCCACGAAACCAATCGTCTGAGTCACCAGGCGCGTGGTATTGGAGATGACCAAGCCGAGCGGAAACCCCACCACCACGACGCTCACGATCCCCACCTTCCAGCGCAGGTCGAGGTCGCTCAGGAAAATCAAACCGATCAGTAACAGCGTCATCGGCAGGGCCGCCTGCCCACGCGCGTTGCCGATTGTATAGAAAGCCCCGGCGAACACCATGAAGAGCAGCGCCCAGCAGCGCGTCGGCAGGGGCAGGCGGAGAAACAGTACCCCCACCATCAAGATGAGGCTGTGCAGAAAGATGAAGCCACCATCAGCAGTGTACTGCAGCAGTTCGGGAAATGCCGCGACCTTCGACACCGCGTGCAGCGTGATCGCGCTCATCGCGATGCAAAGCACGATGGTGGCCGCACGCCGGTCATCCCGCAGCGATCCAGCAGAACTGGACCACGCTGGGTACCGGCCTCGGAGAAGGAACAGCGCCGTCAAATAGCAAACCAGGAATAGCAAGGTGACGGCTTGCAACCAGGTATTGCGGAAGAGGAACTCTCGGTCCTCCGCCAGCGTCGTGTACACCGCCGTCGGGAAACGAGTGGCAAAGTAGATCGACGCCAACGGCCAGGCCGCGGCGAGCCAGGTGAGGAAGATCACCGGGATGAGCCCCTGCAGTGTCCCCTCGCGGAGGAAATACACTGCCGCGCCGCAAATGATGAGCAGATTGACATACGCCAGCGCCGCTCCCGGCAAGTGCTGCGCCGGCGTCAGCGCAATGATGAGCAACAGCAGCGACGCCAGAGCGGCGACCACCGGCACGGCAACCCAGCCTGGAAGCGCCGGCTGATCCTGCCGCTGCCGGCTGACTGCGTTGCGAGCGACCACGGCTCTGTACATCGGTGCGTCTATCCCACCGCTTCCAAGGGCTGCAGCAGCCAGCGCCCTGCAACGACCGGTTCGGCCCCGCCACTGCGCTGCAGCTCCTGCACCACAATGGTCGTCGGTTCGATCAGCCCATAGCGGCGCGAGGCGCGGCCCGGCTCGAGGCGTAGCAGGTGCGGCGCGCTGATGCGGACGTACCCTGCCGGGCTGCGGAGCAATACCGAATGCCCCGATTTGCCATTTGAGCTTGGCGGCTCCACCAGCCGCACGTCGGGATGGAGATGGAGCCGCGAACGCACTGTTCTGCCCGCTGGCACGCTCGCTGAGTCGACAACCTCCAGCGCGTCACCATCGAGCAGACGCACGCTGCGCACCATCCGCGCCGGCAGGCCGAACGGGCGGAGCGTGGCCGTCACCCCGTGCGGCTCTACGCTCACGGCAGCGATCTGCGCACGGCCGCCGACTCGGAAGCTCCCGTAGACTTCAGAGGTGTCTGCGTCATCAACGCTCAGCGTGCTATGCGCACGTGAGGAACGACCCCAGGCGCGTTCCGGTCCGGTGTAGTCGTGGATCCCGGGATCGCCCACGACGCAGGCGCCGTCGCACCATACCTCGACGGTCAGAGAGTCGGCCTGGCCGTGGCCGGGCAAGTATGGTGGACACACCGGGCCGGCATCGAAGACGGCCCACAGGCGTGGCGTGCGCAATACGTGCAGGCCGCAGTCGCCGAACGATGTGATCCCGTCGGCTGGCTGCAGGGTCGCCGCAACGCCGAGTTGGCGCGCCAGGTCGAGCAGGACCGACGGGTGCGGTGCAAAACCCCGGCTGCTGTCACCGAGCAAGGGAATGTCCCCGTCCGGACAAAGCACACCCACCAGGAAGTTGGCCATGCGGACGACCGCAGGCGCCAGTGTCCCCTGCACCAACGGGTCGTCATCTCCCAGCAGGGCGATCGCCTGGAGCAGCCGGTGCATGGCGATCGCGTGATACATGGGCGAGAGCTCGAAATGAGCGCCGTCGGGTAGAATCTGCTCCGGAACCTCGACGACAAACAACCGCCGAGCCATGACTTCGCAGTCTGCCGCCAACGACCCGCGCAGGAATCGAGCGGCAAACAACAACGCGCAGGCGTTCTCGAGGAGGTGGTTGCCGCGCAGATGGTACTCGAGGTGCCGTAGGAGGTATGCCGCATGGATGCGTACCAGCTCCAGGGTCTGATCGCCCAACGCTTCGAACCTGCCAGCGTACCCTGCAGCCACGCACAGGTTGATCAGCCGCAGCGACGCCGGATACGGATGCCAGGCCACGGGGTCCCAGCGGTCCTGATACGAGGCCACCCACGAGGCCAGGACACGCTGTGCCACTCCGGTGTGTCCGGCGAACACCAGTTCCGCCACAGCTCCCAGGTAGTGCAGATTGAAGGCCCACAGGGGAGAGGCGTTGGGATCTCTCCAGCGGATGCCCGCCGTAAAATCCGCCGCGCGTCCGAGGTAGGCAAAGCGGCCCGTCGCCAGGAGCGCGGTGCGTTCGGCAAGCGTTGCTGGGGCAATGGGCAACGCCAACTGCGGCAGCAGCGACGGCAACGGCTCGGCTACACAGGTGCCGGCGGCGGCACGTCGGGCGCGCCGGATCGGCAGTGTCGGCAACCGACCGTACAGCCGTTGCAAAGCCATGAAGCGCAACAGCGCAGCCAGCTGGGGAGGCGGGATCTCGCGCGCCGTGCGCATCAGGCGGAGGAGGTGGTCCGCAGCACCACGCCAATGCGGCGCAAGGTGGAGCGTGCGGGCAGACGGGCCCACGCTGGGCAACGGCAGACTCTCGCGCGTTAGCTGCAATGTCTCAACGCTCCGACGCCACCGCGCCGCCGCCAGCGGTGGGAGAGTGGAGCACCACCGGCAGACCGAATGCCTCCAGAGGTTCGGGCTCTGGATCACTCGCACGGCGAGTCGGGTCTCCCCGCCCCTGCATACCCGCGGCGGCCCGGGCGCGGAGGCGATGGATGAGATCCAGATACTTGCCCGCCAGCATGCTGCGGTCGAAATGCTCGACGAAATAATCGTGGCCGCGGCGTCCGAGCTCCGCTGCGAGCTGGCGCTCGTCCGCCAGCCGCACGACCGCATCAACCAGCGCGGTTTCGTTTTCCGGCTCGATGCAGATGCCGCAACCGGCACGCTCGACCAGGGCGGCAGCGTGCCCTTGCACACCCAGGATGATCGGCTTGGCCATGGCCGCCGCTTCGAAGATCTTCGACGGCATCACGGTCGCGAACAGCGGTCGCTTCTTGAGGTGCACGAGGCTCGCATCGACTGTTGCCAAGATCGCCGGGATCGCTGCTTTGCTCTGGCGGCCGGTGAAGATGACGTTACCCAGCCCCGACTCCGCGGCCTGGTGGGCCAGCTCCGCCTGCGCAGCGCCGTCACCCACCACGAGGAACTTGATGTCCATCCGATCGCGTGCGCGCAGGAGTCGCCCGGCACGCAGGAGCACGTCCAGGCCGCAAGCCATGCCTACCGTGCCGACGTATGCACATACGAAGCTCAAGCCCAGCTTCCACTGCAGCCGCAACTGCGGCTGGCTCTCGCACGGCAGGAACAGGTCGCGGTCGACACCGTTCGGGATCACCGTGAGCTTGTCCGGCGGGACCCCCTTCTTCAACAGCTCCTCGCGGTAGCCTTCGCCGACGGTGACGATATGATCGGCCGCGGCGTACATCTTTGCCTCCAGCCATTCCAGAAACCGGACGAGCCATCGATTGCGCATGGCACCGACGGTGACGATGGAAGCCGGCCAGATGTCACGGACTTCGAGAATCAGCGGCACGCGGCGGAGCCGGCTGACGATCACTCCCGCCCAACCACAGAAGAGCTGCGGTGAGGTGGCGATGATGATGTCAGGTTTCGCGCTCCGCAGGGCCGCGAGCGCGGCGGAAATCATGTACGAGAGGTAGTTGACAATGCGGCGTCCCGTGCCGCGGTTGGCAGCCAGGTACGTCCAGATACGAATCGTCTCGATGCCGTCGAGCACTTCTCTCTGATACAGTTTGTTCGCATATCCGTCATAGACGACGCCATTGGGCACGTTGGGTGCACAGGTAACCACCGTCACCTCCTGCCCTTGGCGCACCCAGTCTTTGCACAGGGCGTGTACCCGCGCCGCCGGTGCGTTGCCTTCCGGTGGGAAGTAGTGCGTCAGGAACAGCACGTGCGCCCGCGGCCCTCGGGCGTGTCCCGGCAACTGACTGCCACCGTTGGTATCGAAATGCGTGCCGTACAGGCGGTGGAGGGTCTCGGCAATCGTACCGCGGAGTTGGTCGATGCGGCGCATGAGGTACGGGTTGGCGGGACCTTGCTGCATCTGGCGTGCGACTTTGAGACAGCCAACCGTCATTCCGTGATGCACCAGCGGCAGAGAAAGCAGCAACGTTCGGTGTGGGTCCGAGTCGGATGTGTCAGGGTCGGGCGCTCCAGGGCGCCGAAATTCACACCACTCGTTACCGCACCCCGAACAGCCCGCGACGGTAAGGTGGCAGTCGTCAAGTTCGAGAAACTGTGCCGCTGCCGCGACCGTCCGGCGCAGGTCGGCCATGCCGGTGGATTGCGAGATCGACACCTGGCACTCGAGAAACGACCGGCGATTGCGACGCAGCCCCAATTCATCGCTCACCGTCCCGAGCCAGCCGACGAGGCGCTCGCGGTGGATGTAGGCAAGGTAGCCCAGCTTGCGGATGCCAATGAAAGCAGCGGCTCCGATGAGAACGAGGATTATCGCCGCGCGGTCGTTGCGGGCGTGCACCATGGCGAGGGCAACCAAGCCCATCACAACGGTGATGCCATACAGCAGGAGAACAGCGCGGCGATGGGTATAGCCCAACTTCAGCAGCCGATGGTGGATGTGGTCGGCGTCGGGGTGGAACAGCCGCTGCCCGAGGATGAAGCGGCGGATCAGCGCCCACAGGGCGTCGATGACCGGCACGCCCAGGGCGATGATCGGAATGAGCATGGCGACCGTCGCCTCGCTCTTGATGGATCCGAGGATGCTGAGCGCGGCAAGAGTGTACCCAAGGAAGTAGCTGCCGCTGTCGCCCAGAAAAATCGAAGCGGGGTGGAAGTTGTAGCGCAGGAAGCCGAGTGTTGTCCCCGCGAGCCCGGCAAAGCCAATGGCGACCAGAAACCGACTCGAGCTGTCCAGAACGACCAACAGGATGAGGGACGCGAACAACGTGATGCCCGCGGCCAGTCCATCGAGGCCATCGATGAGATTGAGCGCGTTGATGATGAACACGAACCACAACACGGTGGCCGGCAGCGCCAGCCATTGCAGGGTGAATTCGCCCACCTCCGGAGAACCCAGCTTGACGATCTGCATGCCACCGAGGTACGCAATGACTGCCGCTGCGATCTGGCCGATGAACTTGTAGCGGGGCCTGATGCTGCGGATGTCGTCCCACAGCCCCAGCAAGAAGGCGACAGTGCCGCCGGCCAGAAAAGCCAGCACCCGCGCCTTCCCACCCGCGGTAGCCAACGGCCGGGCATTCACTACCAGCGCGGCGACGAAGGTCAGAGTGAATGCCAGGTAGATGGCCACGCCGCCGGCCCGGGGCGTGGCATTCTGATGAACCTTCCGCGCCGTTGGCTGATCGAGGATACGCAAAGCATGCGCCACTCGGCGCACAGCCGGCGTGAGAACAAACGACAACAGAAGCGCAAGCAGAAACACGACAACGAGGCTAGTCATGTTTCAACAATCAGCCTGGGGGCAGGCTGATTCCTTTCGCGTCCTTTGACTCCCTGTGCCCTGGAGTCTCGGGCTGGGTTGGTCATCACCACCACCTTTCTCCGCCTCCGCAATTGCCCAGACGACAGCGAGGGGTCGGAGCCCGGGCAAAGCTTCGCCCCTTGGCTTCCACACCCCCCGCCTCTCACTGTAACTCCCGGCCCGCCGCCGGGAGCGTCTCAAATGCGCTCCAGCAACTCGCTCGGCACTTCGAGGCCGACGCTGCGTTGCAGCAGATCCACGCTCACAACAAACCGGGACCGACCGGTTCGCCACTCCTGAACGAACCCTTCCAGGCCAGCGAGCGCACCGGCCACAATGCGGACTCGATCACCGACGCGGATCCACGGCACCGGTTGCACCTTCTCAGTGGTGGTGACCAGCCGCCGCACCGCCTCTACTTGCTCATCGGGTATCGGGTACAGGGCGTCCCACCCTTCTCCCAGAATCCGCACCACCCCGTCCGTACTGGCCACCTTCAAGTAGGTCTCTCGCGAAGGCGCGAAGCGCGGAAAGAGGTAGCCTGGAAAGAGCGGCCGCTCGAGGACCAGGCGCCGGTCGCGCCGGCGGCTCGGTTGGCGCACGCGCGGCAGAAACACATCGAGGTTTTTGCGCCGCAGCGCTTCCTCGACCCGTGGCTCGTACTGGTGGCGCGTCCAGACCGCAAACCAGCGCTCATCACCACCCCGCGTGCCATCCATCTCCCCGTCTCCCCTGGCTTCAGGCGCCAAGCTGTTGCTCCGCGGGCTGACGGCGGTAGCCCCTGTAGCGGCGGTAGACGTCCAGATCCCCCCAGTGGAGATCGACGTTGTTGACCACGACGCCCAGGAACCGTGCACCGGCTTGCTGCAGCTGGCAACGGGCGCGGCGGATGAGCTCACGCGGCGCGTCATGCCCCTTCACCACCAGCACCACCCCGTCAACCACACGTGCCAGAACGACCGCATCTGTGACTGCCAGCACAGGCGGCGAATCCACGACGATGAAGTCGTAGCGTTTGCGCAGGTGCTGCATCATCGCCTGCATTCGTCCGGAGCCAACCAGTTCAGCCGGTTGCGCGGGAGTTGGACCGGCCGGCAGGAACGACAGCCGCGGCGCGGCGAGCTCTTGAATGGCGCTGTCGAGATCGGCTTGGCCGGCGAGCACCGTTGAGAGCCCGCAGCGATTCTCGACCTGCAGTGCCTCGTGGCCCTTTGGATCACGAAGGTCCGCATCCAGCAACAGCACGCGCCAGCCGGCGTCCGCGAGGGTGGCGGACAGGTTGAGGGCGGTCACGGTTTTACCCTCGCCGTCTGCGGCGCTGGTGACCAGCATCACCCTGGGTGGATTCGCCCCGGCCGAGAAGAGCACGGCGGTGCGCAGGCTGCGGAACGCTTCAGCAACCGCAGACCGAGGTTCGTTCACCACCACCAGCCGCTTGTCTGCGGGACCGGAGGTGTGAATACGCTTCATGCCGCGGGCAACGGCTCGCGCCCCGCGCGCGCTGGCGAAGGCCCGTAGTCCGGTCGATCGCGCCGGCTCGAACGTGGGAATGATCGCCAGGGTGGGGAGCTGCAGCAACCCTTCGACCTCGTCGCTGCTCTTGACGCTCGCGTCGAGCCCCTCGCGAAGCGCGATGGCTGCGCCAGCGCACATGATCCCGGCGAGCAGGCCCATGGCGAGGTTGACCGTCTTCCGGGGCTTGCTCGGGCGCTGCGGCACCTCGGGCCGTTCGATCACCCGCACCTTCGAGGTGTTGAGCGCCGAGTGCACCCCAGTCTCGGTTTTCTGCTTGGCCAACGAGTCATGCAGCGCGCGCGCCCCCTCAAGCTCGGCCTTCAAGAGGGCGTACTGTCCACCCAGATCGCGCAGTTCGATCGCCGTTCGCTCGAGCTGGGCAAGCCGCTGCCGCAGCTCATCCTCGTGCGCCTTTGCCACGCTGTAGTTGGCCCGCGCCGCACCGATTTCCTGCTCGATCTCGGTCTGCAGCTGGCTGTTGATCTCCGCGCCCTGCCGCCGCAACTCGGCCATCTGCGAGTGATTCGGTCCCAGGCGGGTCTTGAGGGCGGCGCGCTGTACTTCGACATCCATCAACGCGAGGCGCAGCTTACGGATGGGCTCGCTGTCGTCGAACAGGTACGCCAGCGGCTCCTTCTTCGCTTTAGCGAGAAACTCGTAGCGGCTCTGCTTGCTGACACGCTCCGCCTCCGCCGCCGTCACCAAAGTGGAGAGCTCGGCAATCTGCTTGCCGATCAATTCGTGCTCCTGATTTACGGCGACGTTGGGATGTTTGCTGGCAAACTCGTTGAGTGCCGTTTCGGCTTTTTCGACGCGTCCCAGTGCTTGTTGGAGCTGACTTTCCAGAAACTCCATGGCGGCTGAATCCGTCGCCAGTTGCGTTCGCAGGTTGTCGTCCAAATATGCCTTGGTGTGCGCGGCTGCCAGCAGGGCGGACAACGCCGGATTCGGGGTGGTGAAACGGATCTCGATGAGATCGGTGCCGCGCACATCTTGGACGTCGAGGTAGCCCATGTATTGGTCGAGCAAGCCGGCATCGACGGCAACCGGGTTGGTAGCGCCGTCCGTGGCTGCGGCGTTGCCGACCGCCTCGAAGCCGCGCGGACGAAGGACGTCGGGCAAGCCTGCCGCCAGCGCCGCTAGCATCGTACCGTCCACCCCGGGTTTCGGGAACGCCGGGTTCGAGAGGTGCAGGCTGCGCAGCACCCGCTCGGCCAGGTCTCGGCTGCTCAGCGCCTGCACCTGCGTGGATTGGAAGCTCGACGCCCCGTTCAAGATGCGGTCAGTTTCGTCGAGGTTCAGGACGTTGTCCTTGAGCTGCAGCTTGATCGGCAGGTCGCGCGCCACCTGAATGCGCATTGCGGCCGTGTACTGGCGCGTGGTGAGTAGGGTGATGATGATGGTGAGAGCGACGCTCCCACCGAAGCAGGCGGCTGCCGGCCATCGGTGCTTGTATACGACACGCAGGTAATCGCGTAGCTGGCGCGGACGAATCTCCTGAAACTCGGGCTCGATGAACTCGGATTGGCTGGCGGCGGACTCCAAGTGTCCGGCCGGGTATGGCGTAGCCGCGCTCGGCAAGGCAGGTTCGTGGCCGCTCATCCTCCACCTCCTCACGTCACCGGGAACGTTGCGCCAAACCGCAGCAGTGAGTTGACCAGCGTCCAAAAGCCCCAGGGCACCACCATCCACCCATCGACCGGAAGGTTGACGACGTCGCCGTCGATGATCGGCAGGTCGGGTTGTCGGCCCTGCTCCACCGCGTCCAGGTCCACCTCGAAGATCCGTTCCTCCCCGGGCCCCAACACCCGGCGGACAGTGGCGCTGTGGGCGTCGGCTGCGAAGATGGCGCCGCCCGCGGCGGTCACGGCGCCGGTCAACGTGAGAGTCCGGGTGATGGGGTACGATCCCGGGCGGTAGACCCAGCCACCAACCGACACGGTGCCCGCGGGGGCGATGCTGATGACGTCACCGGGCCGCACTTGCGGGTTCAGGTTCAAAGCACCGTTGGGCACTGTCATCGTCAATGCGTCAAGATCGATGACAATCGCAGCGATCGAGGCCCCCTCGCCAACCGGTTGCGCCGCCCGGCCGTTCGTAGCCGTCGAATCGGCCACACGGGCATGACCCGCATCAGACAACACCGCGGATTCGGCGTCCCCTGCCGCATAGCTCGCGACTTGGCGCCCGCCGGACAGCGCGCCGTCGAGGTCCGCCGCGTTGCGTGCGTAACCCGCAGTCTGCTGCCCGGGTCTTACCGGCGAGAAGCGCACCAACCGGCCCGCATCCTTATTGGGGCCGCCGGCAGCCCAGATCAGGTCCGCAATGGTTGCTCCCGGTCGCGTGAGCGGATAGACGCCCGGCCGCTGCACACTACCAACGACCGCGACCACCCCGCTGCGGTACTCCACGATCGTGACGCTCACCTCCGGCGCCCGCAGGATACCGGCGGCTACAAGCCGGCGTCCGATCTCCTCTTGGAGACCGTGCGGCGTCAGATCCTGCACCTGCAGCACGCCGAGTTGTGGGATCGTGATCTCACCGCGCGCGCTCACCCGCTGTCCCTCCAGGGACGCAGGCGCTGGCTCTACGTCGGGCACGGCTGTGCCCAGTGCGAACTTGCCGAGCGGTGGCGCCGTCCCACTGACGAAATCGCGAATCCGAATATTGAGTAAGTCGTCGGGGCCAATGCGATAGTCTGCCTCGGATGGCTGCCGGGCGCGTTCCAGCGCGATCGCGTCGAGCCGCGCTCGGTCGCGAGCACTCATCAGGCTGGTGATGGTGTCCGTCACTGGTTCGGACTTCGGCGGGCGAGTCGCTCCGCACGCCGCCAGCAACAGCATGCTGATCAGCGCCACCCAGCCTCCGGAACCACGCTTTCCCCGCGGCAATTGGGTAACGCTCAGCGTCATTGGAACGGGCACAACAAGAAACTCCGCCACCCCTGGGCTCATCGGCAAGCTCAAGATGTCAACTCCCACCCGTTCTCAGATACCATGAGTGCCGAACTTGGCAAGTAAAAAATGCGCGAAATTTTCTCAGTTTGTCCGCAGATTGGCAAGAAGTCGTCCAGCAGAAAATGCTACGGGAGGTGCCGACAGAGCAGGGAAAGGCCAACCGGTCAACGAGTGTCGGAAGTGCGTTGCAAATGTAACGCTGAGTCTATTTTTGGTCAGACGAGAGCCAAGCGGTCTTCGTCCAACTCGGAGGTTCTCCCTGCGCGAGGTTCATCGCCAGGGGCGTGATGCCAGGCAGTTGGCCGGGCAGGCGCTCGGAGGCTTCTTACTTCTCCTGGAACGAGATGACGTACTCAGCGATGTTGGCCACTACCCCGCGTGCCTCGTCAGCGCGCGCACGTATCGGAACGATGGACCCGGCAAGGGCGGTGGTCAGTGTAAAGACGACCGCCAATTGCTTCATGGGTGCCTCCCTTCGTCGCCAGTGCTGTGACTTCACCTCGAGATCGAAAGCCAGAACCCTGCCGCGGGTAAAGGGGATGGCTGGCACCAACGCCAATCATCCCCCCTCCCGCTACTTCTTCGTGGGTGTCTCGACCGAAATTCCCAGGGCCTCGGTGTAGGTGATCTGGACGAGATCGCCGACGGAGACGCGGTTGAGATTGTCCGGGTTGCGGGCCTTGATGGTCGTCAGTTCTCCGTCAGGGGTCTTCAACGTCACCGTGCCTGCGGATTTGTCGATGCCTGCGATGGTAGTGGTCACTGTCGTAACGCGCGCGCCAGTGGCACCCGGCTTCTCGCCAGCCTTGGCGCGCTCAGCCGTCTCGGCGACGCTTGCGCCCGGTGCCGCATCGCCGGGCTTCTTCACCTCAAAGGCGAGCGACTCGTAATAGGTCACGGTCACCTCGTCGCCCACCTTGACCTGTGGCAGGTTGCGCACGTCGTCGCCGGCGCGGAATTTGATCAGCGACCCGTCGGCGCGCTTCAACGTCACCATGCGCGTCTTCAGATCGATTGCCTTCACGGTGGCCGTCGCCGACACGAGGTTCGTACCGACGGTTCCGCTCGGGAGCGCCGCCGGCGCCGGGGGTGGCGCTTCTTCCTTGTGCATCGCGCTGCAGCCCACCATGCCGAGGGTGATGCACAGCGCGCCTGCCCATGCTGCTTCGATCATTCTTGTCCTCATCGTTTCTCCTCCGTCTCCGTGCGGGAGCATTTTGGGGGGCGGTGGTGTACCGCCGCAGTTAAAAGTGAGCGGCTATTGTCTCAATCGACGCGCACGATCGGGGGCGGCTTCCACTCGCCATCGAGCGCCGTGTGCTTCGGCCAGTAGAGTCGCATCACCAGGTAGAACTCGTCGTTGGGCGCCGGCAACCAGTTCGACTCCCGACCCTTGCCGGGTGAATCCTTCTGCACGTAGACCGTTAGTGAGCCATCACGGTTCCTCTTCAGCTGCGGCAGCATTGGTGAGTTGATGAGGTAACGGTTGATCGGATTGTCGACGAGGAGTTGAGTCTTGCCGTCGTACATGGTCACCGACCAGAACGCATTCACCGGCGGATACTGCCCCGCCGGGAAGGTGATCGTATAGCGGTGCTTGCGCGCGTCGAGCGTGTCGCCCTTGGAGTCGTTGTAGGCAATCGGATAGAGCGCCTCGACCGGGTCATTGGCGTAGATGCCCGCGAGCGCCACGGCGGCGCGCGTCAGCCAGTCGCCGCGGTACGCGGCCCGGTCGCCAGGGCCCATGGTGACACGCCACCCGTTGACCTCTTTCCCGAGGCTCGCGCGCTTGTCTTTGATCTTTTCGAACCCGTCCTTGATGCCGATGGCGACAGCCGCCTTGTCCTCCAACGGCAGCTTCTCGAAGTTGAACGTCCGCCCCGGAGCGACGTCGATCTCGGCGAAGCGTTGCCGCAGCGCGGCCTCTTGCGGCACGGTCGGGCAGAACAGCAGCAGGAAATTGAGATAGGAGAACGCGTCGGTCTTGAACGCGTTCTCGCTGAAGGTCGGCCACTTGGGCTCCGGAGCTGCGATGGGCGCGGGCTGGCCGAGGAACTGCGAGAGGGTTTGTACTTTGTAGCCGGCCTGCACCCTCTTCACATTGTCGATGTCGGCCGGGTTGACGAGCTGTGTGCGGTAGATCGCCAGGCCGAACTCGGTGTCGAACGGGAACACCTTGGCGATGCCCGCGGGCGTCGTGCCGTCCCAGCCCGGCCCCGCAACCATGTAGCAGCCGGCGCCGTTGCCGGTGGTGCGGCTGCCGATGTAGCCGACGTTGAAGGTGTACATGTCGATCAGTTGCACCGAGTAGTAACGGCCTTTCTCGACCTCAGGGACACAGAGGACCAATGGCTCGGTGCGCAGATCCATTTCGAGTAGCGAGTACGGCGTATCGCTGTTCGGCGTAACGACCGCCGTATCCTTGGGTGTGGCGACGCGCGCTGCGTTGGCGATCTGGTTGAAAGGCGCTTTGTACTGCCCCGACGTCTTGTCGATCGTAAACTCGTACAGCGCCTTGTAGTTGCCGATCATCGGGAAGCCGTAGATGTAGGCCGCCTCGGCGATGTCCTTGACCTCGAATACGCCCGGCCCCTTGCGGCCCATATGGCCGGCGCACCCTGTCGCCGCGAGCGTCATTGCCAGAAGAAGGCTTGCCGCAGTCAGTCGCTTGGTCGGTTCCATGACGGCCAATCCTTTCATCCCTTCACGACTCCCCCTTCGTTCGAAGCAA
>DATKMS010000389.1:0-14299 GCA_035541735.1 Candidatus Margulisiibacteriota bacterium | reverse complement strand
GGTCGATCGTCAATGCCCCGGAGCCTTGCGCCGTCGAGCCGAAGAGATTTTCCTGTCCCGCGATACTTTCCAGCGGCGTCGTCGTAGGCGTTGGCGACGGCGACGGAGTGGCGGTCTTGGTTGCGGTCGCGGTTGGTGTCGATAGTGGCTGAGGGTTGTCGCTGCCCCCGCAGCCGATTCCCAGCGACGCGAGAAGCACCACGAGTAGTCCTCCCACCCTCTTACCCGTACTGACGATACGCAGCGCAGCCCTTATCGTATCTCGCAGCCTGCTTTCCCCTCTCACCCTTGCACCTCCGCATTTCCGCCGCACACGGTGTGGAGTCGAGCTCTCCGTCCTCGCGTCGACGGCATTGGGTTGTCCGCTTTATCGATCGCTATCCCTACCAGTGTCGCCGCGCTGCCGGAATGCGGCATATTGTCGCACCCATCCGCAGCTGCAAGGGTCCCCGGCATTCAGCGGATGACACTTCCGCAATCAAGCTTGTCGCCAGACGTCCCAACGACCAGGCTGCAACCCGCCGGCGCCGGCTGGGCGATAACCCTCTACTGTCCTTTTACATCTTCCACGATGATGCTGGCAACGCCTTGCTTGCTGACCTTCTTGCCGGTCACGGCGGTCCGTTTTCCGCCGAGTGCCTTGGCGGCGTCGTAGGGATCAGGGTTGTTGTGATCATCGACGAGCAAGTACAACTCGCTGTCGTCGGTGAGCAGGCCGACGGGCTCTCCCTTCTTTGCGCATTGCTGGGCGTGTTCCTCTGGCCCAACACTCCCCCCTTTGGTCATGTAGCTGACCATGTCGACGATTTCCCCTTGGAGGCGAACCTGCTCCTGCCCGAGTGCAGTCCGCTGCCCTGCGCAAATTCCCGTCAGAATCGCAACGAACAGCAGCAAGCCCAGGAGAGCACGGCTCATGACGCCGCCATCGGGCGCTGGCCGCTTGGGGCAATGTGCCGCACCTCTCCGTTCTCCGGGTTGCTGGCGTCTTGATCAGGCGTACCATCGTCCGTATTGCCCGCGTCGTCAGGCGAGCAGATCTCCAACTCGGCGGCGGCGGGCACGGTCTGCGTCCAACGCGTCGATTCGTTCACGGCACCGATCCGAATCGCTGTTGGATGTTCGGTCACGTTGCGGCAGTTGGTGCACGCCCCGCGTTTGGTGCAGCGCCAGTCGGCCGGCGTCACGAACTCGATCTGCATGTCCTGCGTTACTCGTCCCTCGAAGCCGTTCCGTTCGGCATGCACCGGTTGAACCCATGACGCGGCCGCCACGAAAATCAGGAACCAGAGCCGATATCCCCGTTCGGCCCGTCGGAGACGCCGCTCAAACCGCGCAGCAGGCGCCGCAGCGCGCGCGGTACGCGGCCCAACTGCAAGACTCTGATCGCTCATCCTCCGGCCTGACGCTGCATGTGAGCGGGGTAGCGTACCCGCGACATTCAGGCAACGCGACAAATTGCCGCGGCAGCGTGCCGCACCCCAGATGGTCGCCATTCGGCCGCCGGGGTGCGGATCGGCGCTCTTTGCACCAAGCCGCAGCGCGGGCATGCTAGGCAGGGTGAATGAAATACGCTACAGCTGCGAGCGAGAGGAGACGTGGGTATGATCGAGAGACGCGACTTGCTCCGGGTCGGCGTGGCTCTTGCCGCGTATGCAAGCGTGGCACGTGCCGCCGACGAGGCGGCGCCAAAGTCCGCGGTGTCCGTCTCGGCCGCTTCGAACGAGGCACAGGCGTTCGCCCAGGCGATTGCCCAGTGCATAACAGCGGGCAACGCGTGCCTGGACCACTGCCTCGCGATGCTGGGCAGCGGGGACACATCGCTTGCTGAATGCAGCAAGGCTGTGCGGAATATGTTGGCCGTCTGTAATGCGACCCAGGTCCTCGTTCTCAGCAAACCCGGGTATGTCAAAGCAGCCGTGCAGCTGTGCATCGATGCCTGCACCGACTGCGAGCGCGCCTGTCGCAAGCATGCGGAGCACCACGCGGCTTGTAAGACGTGCGGCGATGCCTGCGCCGCGACCGTGAAGGCGGCACACGCTTATCTCGCCTGATCCGTTTCTCGGTCCTTGTCGGCGAAGCAACCCGTGGTCGAGGAAGTCCTGCGCCAACTCGAAGATGCCTTGGCTACCAACAGGGTAATTCCCGTCACTGCCGTCCCTTCAGGGTAGCCCAGACCAATCCCGGAGCACGCTCCGACACCCGCGCCAGTCAGGTCGATCACGGCCGCGGTTCCGTCAGGCTTCGACCATCGGCGGTGAAGAAGTGCAGGTCGCTGAGAGAAGCATCCTCCCGCGGGTGGTTGCCTGTTCTGCGACAATTCACCGCATCCCATCGGCCGTCGTCGGTTGCTAACGATCGTCGGGTGAAATGCAGGCTCCCATCCATCGACACGAGCTGTGGTCGTCAGCAATGCAGGATGATGCCGACACGCCCCTGGCATGTGCCAGATAGGGCGTGGCGCGTGCGAATGCGGCGTGGCGCGCTCCTAACCGTGCTGGTGGCCAGCGGTGCCGCTTGGCCGACGCTCGCGGCGCCCACACTCACACCAGAGCAAGAAGCGACGGCCCGACGGGTCGAGGAGAAGCTCATGGCACCATGCTGCTTCGGTAGCACGGTGGCCACGCATCACAGTCCGGCGGCCGACGCAATCCGCGACGACGTGCGGGCGCTCGCCGCGCAGGGAAGAAGCGAGCAGGAGATTCTCGATCAATACCTGGATCGATACGGCGAGCGTATCTTGGCACTGCCCGTTGCGCATGGGTTCAATCTCCTGGCCTACTGGGTGCCGGCGATCGGGTGGTTGTGCGGAACGGCGGTAGCCGGAGCATGGCTCCTGCGCAGGCGGGGCAGGATTTCCGCGACAGCTCGCTGCCCGAGTCGGTCCGATGACTCCGAGGAGGCGCGGCGGCGGCAACAGCAGATGCAGGAGGAGTTGGCCGCATTCGATCCTAGCAGTCTGTCGGACTTGAGATGACAAAGTCATTCAAGTAGTTGAATTTGTTGATGTGCATAAATGCATGCCGTGCATGTTTCTCAAGTAACTGAAGCATTTTTTCCGAAAGTCCGCCAGGCTGCTAGTTGACGAGTCCACCGAAACCACGCACGAGAGGGCACGCATGACAGACTTCAAGAACGAGCGCCGCTTCTTCCTTGAGCGCGCCGCAGGTGTAGCCGCGATGGCGGTCGCCGGCACCGTCCTGGCAACCCGAGCGCGGGCCGGGGAACCGAACGGGCACGAAGGCCACGGCGGTACGTTGGGAAAGGGAGGTGTGGACGGCTACGAAATGAGCAGCGGCGTGGAGGGTCGCTGTGCCACCTGCGAATTCTGGGGCGGCCAGCGCCGACTCTCCGAGAATGGCGCCGCCATCACCGTAACCGGTTTGGGCTGGTGCAACAATCCCAGGAGTCCAAACTACCGGAAGATGACCTCCCCGGAGCATGGGCCTATGGGAGGGGTGTGGAAAAAATGGGGGCCAGTACGACGACATCCGAGGGCTCGTCGGCGATGTTTACGCACACCACACACCCGCGGTCGTTCGCACAGCGCCAGTCGCTCGGGTGCGAGAACTCGATTCGCAAATCACCGCGAACCATATCGGGGCCCGGCCCTAAAGCCAGCGCCGGAAGCGCTGCCATCAGTGATGCCACAAGCACACAGCTCCGGACCCTGTCCATCAGCAACGCGGTAGCATCAGCCAGCGTGGCGGCGAAATGCGACGCATTGTCGCAGGCCGAGAAACGACCTCGCCTCGGCGTCGGATTCACTGATCACCGGACGCGAACGGGTCGGAGAGGTCGGGATTCGTGACGAACGTCTCGTCGGTCAACGATTCCAGGAAGGCGACGAGGTCGTCAATTTCGTCGTCGGTCGCTGCGAAGCCGCGGATGAGCCCCGACTTCAACGGGCTGAGGCGCCCGTCCCCGGCGTAGGGGCCGGAGTCGATCAACCGGCCGCCGCGCGCGTAGTGCAAGGCGACGTCGCGCAACGTGGCAACGCTGCCGTCGTGCATGTACGGCGCCGTCAGGGCGACGTTTCTGAGTCCCTGCGGACGAAACAACCCTCGGTCGAAGAAGTTCTGAGTCAACTCGAAGATGCCTTGGTTGCCAAGAGGGTAGCCCCCGTCGCCGCCGATATTGTAGAGCCCGTTGTTGAAAAACGGGAAGATGATCGTCCCTGCCGTCGTGTGCACGTCGCGATACGAAATCGAGAAGTTGATGCCGTTATGACAATGGAAACACTCGCCACGCTCGGAATTGAAGAACCGCAGCCCGCGGATCTGCTGCTCCGTCAGGGCCGTCTTGTCCCCTTGATAGTAGCGGTCATACGAACTCTCGCCGGAAATGAGGGTCCGGCAGAAGCTTGCAAGCGCGAAAGCGATTCGGTTGACGCTCACGGCGTTCCCGCTCTCGGGAAAGGCGGCCGCGAACAAGCGGCGGTAGGTGTCGTCGGCTTCGAAACGCTCCAGGACCGCTTCGCGAATCCCATCGACGACGCCAAGCTCCACCGGATTGTCCGACTCGATGGGCACGTGGATCTGGTCCTCGATCTCGCGCAGGACGTTGTTTCCCCACGCGTACGTAGTGTAGTAGGCCACGTTCGCCAAGCCCTGACTGTTGCGCCGGAGCACATCCCCCGTCGAGCCGCTGGGGGTTACCCGTCCATCCGCAAAGGCCAGGTGCTGCTGGTGACACGAGCTGCACGACTGCGTCTCGTTCCCAGAGAGCCGCTTGTCATAGAAGAGCCGCCGTCCGAGCGCGATCTTCTCGGCGGTAAGGGGATTGTACTCGGGGATTGCCGGCTCTGAAAAGTGATCCGGCAACCTCAGGAGCTCGCGCACGGACGGCGCGGCCGACGCGGCCGGCGGGGGCTCGGACGAACCACCGCAGGCACTGAGAGCGGCCAAGACAACCGCCACCCACCGAGCAGGGTTCCACCAACGGACGACGCGCAGCACGCGTACCTCGAAATGCGGGGATGTGATTCGCTGCTCACACCGGCGAATCACATCATCGAGAAGACCGTATTGAGCTGCGCGCTGGCTCCTCCGGTCGTCTGATTGAGACCGAAGTTTGCAAAGATCATCGCGCAGTCCGGTTGCTCAACGGAGGAGTGGCAGGCCACACCTGGCACCGCCGCGTCGCCCGAACCCATTTCGAACGCCACGTTCGCCAGAACCTTGCGAATGTCGACAGCCACCGCATTCTTGGCCGGGTCGAATCCCGTGAGTGACACCGCGGGCGTATTGAGCTTCCCGCACGCCTCGCGGTCGGTCAGAGCCTTCGTCCCATCGCCGCCGCAATCGGTGCTACCGACGTGAACGTAACCTTCACCCGGTTCCCCGGCGCCATCGGCAATGACAAAGTTCATGACGAAGTAGCGATACGCAAACGCCCACGACCAGTGCATTTCTGCGAACGGTGACGGTGCATCCTCCGCGGTGTGCTCGGCGATCACCTTCTTCATCAAATGTTGTGGCAAGCCGATGTTGAAGCTGACGCGGTCGACCTGTCCCATCTCCACCTTCCCGGTGAGTGCGGCGTTGGTGCGCGCCGTACCTTCAGGGTAGCTCAGGCCAGTCCCCGAGCACGCTCCGACACTCGTGCCTGTCAGGTCGATCAGCGCCGCGGTTCCGTCCGGGCTGACATATTGGAAGTCGTTGTGATCGAGCTCGACCGTCAGGCTTCGACCATCCGCGGTGAAGAACTGAACGTCGCTGACGTAGAAGCGAAGGTCACTGATCTCCACATCGTCGGTCTGGTCTGCTCCGAAGCCGCTCATCGTAGTACCGCAGCTGACGGTGTGGCTACCGTCTACCGCCGCAAAGCGCAGGGAAAATGCTTGCATGGCGGACGTGGTGCTTCCGTTGTCACCCCCGTCACCGCCGCAACCGATCAACGCCAACAGCATTGCGAACCCCACGGCGCCCGCCGCGCCGCGGCCTATCTTTATGTTTTCCATTCTAGCCCCCAAAAAAGGAATCTGGCGATAGCCGTCCTGTCGCCGCCATCACGGATAGCCCGAGTCAACGCGGTCTGGAATGCGACATAGTGTCGCACCGCCTCAGCAACTGTCGCCGTTCTTGCGGCGCACGCGGCAGAAGTTTCCTTATCGCGGGGCGGTCGCCTGTTCTGCGACATTTCACCGCATCCCCTCGACCGTCGCCGGTTGCTAAGGATCGTCGGGTGAAACGCAGGCTGCCATTTATCGACCAAGCTGTGGTCGTCAGCACGGAACTATGATGGAGACACGCCACTGCGGAGCGCGAGATCGGGGCTGGTGCGTGCGGATGCGGCGTGCCGTGCTCCTAACCGTGCTGGCCGCCGGCACCGCTTGGCAAGCGCTTGCCACACCCATACTCACGGCAGAGCAACAAGCGACCGCCCGAAGGGTCGAAGAGAAGCTCATGGCACCGTGCTGTTTCGGTAGCACGGTGGCAACGCATCACAGTCCGGCGGCCGACGCGATCCGCGACGACGTGCGCTCGCTCGCCGCACAGGGAAGAAGCGAGCAGGAGATTCTCGACCAATACCTCGATCGATACGGCGAGCGCATCTTGGCACTGCCGGTTGCGCGCGGGTTCAACCTCCTGGCCTACTGGATGCCGGCGATCGGGTGCGTGTGCGGCACAGCGCTGGTCGTCGCATGGCTCCTGCGTCGGCGGGAAACCGTTCCCGCACACGGTCGCTTCCCCGCTCGGCCCGATGACTCCGAGGAGGCGAAGCGGCGGCGATATCAAATGGAGGAGGAGCTGGCCGCATTCGACGCGAGTTGACCAGTCCACCGAAACCACGCCGGAGAACACGCACATGACAGACTCCAAGAACGGGCGCCGCTTCTTCCTGAAACACGCCGCAGGTGTAGCCGCGATGGCGGTCGCCGGCACGGTCCTGGCAACCCGAGCGCGGGCCGGGGAACCGAACGGGCACGAAGGCCACAGCGGCACGCTGGGAAAGGGAGGTGTGGACGGCTACGAAATGAGCAGCGGCGTGGAGGGTCGCTGTGCCACCTGCGAATTTTGGGGCGGCCAGCGTCGGCTCTCCGAGAATGGAGCCGCCATCACCGTGACCGGTTTGGGCTGGTGCAACAATCCCAAGAGTCCAAACTACCGGAAGATGACCTCCCCGGAGCATGGGCCTATGGGAGGGGTGTGGAAAAAATGGGGGCCGCTGGGCTGATCTGAGGGAGTTCTTCCGGCAAGGTCGCGTGACGGCATCGGGGATCGAACACAGGTGTGAGAAAGACAGATGTTGAGTTTCGATGGGGGGTTCTCGCGCCGAGAGGTTCTCAAACTCGGCGGCGCCGCCCTCGGTGCCTTAACGGTGGCCCAGATGACAGAAGTTACTGCAAGAGCTGCGGACCCAATCACATTGCCGCCCTTGCCGTATGCCGAGAGCGCTTTGGCGCCGGTGATCTCGGCAAACACCATCGGCTTCCATTACGGCAAGCATCACAAGGCCTACGTCGACAATCTCAACAAGCTGATTGCCGGTACGGAGCTCGCCGACGCTTCCTTGGAGGAAATCATCAAGCGTACCGCCGGCAACGCCGACAAGGTTGGGATCTTCAACAACGCGGCGCAGACCTGGAACCATACCTTCTACTGGCACAGCCTGAAACCGAACGGCGGAGGCAAGCCGCCCGTCACGGTGGGCCACAAGATCGATAGCGATCTGGGTGGCCATGAGAAGTTCAGGGAGACGCTCACTACGGCGGGGACGACTCAATTCGGCAGCGGCTGGGTGTGGCTGGTTTCGGAAGGCGGCATCCTCAAGATCGTGAAGACCGCCAACGCCGACACCCCACTCGTCAAGGGCCAGACACCGCTGCTGACCATCGATGTCTGGGAACACGCCTATTACCTCGACTACCAAAACAGGCGCGCCGACTACGTTGCCGCAGTCATCGACAAACTCATCAACTGGGAATTCGCCGCGCAGAACCTGGGCGCACTCTGACGCCGCAACCCACCACTGGGGACGGCGCAGTGTCGCGATGCCTCGGCGACGTGTTGCGCCGGCGTTTGCTGACCCGGCGGAGGAGAAGTCGAAGTGGTCGGCCGCCGGGTGCCTTCAGGAAGCCGGCGTGAATACGTTGTGAAACACGTAGTCGCCGACCTGGCGACCCTGCGCAATGCCTTGTTCCTTATCGAATGCCCAGTGGATGCCGAGATAGATGCGGCTCTGCCCATTTTCCTCCTCGGCCTCGGATAGCGAAGAGAAGCTGCGCGGCATCAGCGGCCGGACGTTTCCGTCCGCGCCCGTCGTCACACCGTTGAACTCGTCGGAGACGAACGTAAAGGCGATCGCATCTGTAAGCGCGTATCCACGCTGCGGAGCGCGGCGCTCGGACCCCAAGGCCGTGCTCACCGCGCCGGTGACGGCGTAGCTGTCGGCTACGCCGCCGCCGGTGGGTGTCGCGGCCCTTCGATTCGCACCGCGTGGCCTCGCTGAAGGTCGACTGGGCGTTGCCTCCACGCCGCGCGGATCTATCGCCCTCGTCCTTACGTCGCGCGGTTGATCGTGTCGCGGGCTTAGGAGCACCGTTCCGCCCTGGAATGGTGAGGGTGTCGCCGAGCATTTGGGCGGCCTTCGAGCGCGCTGACCACTCTGCCGCGTAAGCCACCGCCGCAACGTGGATCGTGACGGCGTGCTCGGGCGGGTGCCCTGCGGCCCATGGAGTCTTACCACCATCGCTCACCCGATCGCCAAACGCCGCAGCCAACCGGCAGCAAGGGTGAGGAAGAACATCGCACTCATGGCCAGGACGACCGTTCCACCGCTGGGTACGAGGAATCGGCTGGACAGAAACAACCCGGCGATACCGGCGACGAGCGCGGTCAGGATGCTCAGTGCAAGGTAGGCCCTGGTCGTGCGCGCCAGATTGCGGGCCGCTGCGGCGGGAACGACGACCATCGCCTCGATCAGCAGCGCGCCGATCACCTTCAGGCTCATCACGATCGCCGCAGTCAGGAGCAATACGAACAGGTAGTCGACGAAGGTCGAGTGCGCGCCGCTCACGCGCGCCAGCGCTGGGTCGAGGCTGTCGATCATTAGCTGGTTGTACATCCACGCCAGGATGATCCCGATGGCGGCGCCAATGCCGACCATCAGGAGCAGATCAAAGTCGGTCACGGTCAACAGACTGCCGAACATCACGGCCTCGACCTGGTGGATGTTGAAGCGCTTCGTCACCGCGACCAGGAGACAGATTCCCAGGCCGAGCGTCATCGACAGAAACACACCAACCAGGGTGTCGGTCGGCAACGAGGCGTGCCGCTTCACGTACACCATCGCCAGCGCCGAGAGCGTGCAGAAGCCGAAGATGCCGCCGTAGGCACCGTTGATCGGCTCGCCCAGCAACAACCCGATGGTGAGACCGGTGAGCGCGGCCTGCCCAAGCGCGGCGGAGAAGAAAGAGAGCCGCCGCGCTACCACCAGATGGCTCATGCCCCCGAGCAACGGCGCCAGCACAAGCACCGACAGTAGGCCGCGAACGAAGAAGGCGTACTGAAACGTGGACGGCAAGATTCCTTGCTCGGCCAACGACGCCAGCCATGCGTAGAAGGAGGTCATGTCGCTGCCGGCACGCTCTCGTAGCCAAGCATCTCGGCGAGGTTACCGGTGAGGACCCGACTCGGTGAGCCGCTGCGCCGCACCTCGCGGTCGATCAACGTCACGCGGTTGGCGATCCGACGGGCGTGGGACAGGTCATGCGACACCATGAGCGTGCTGGTCTCCTTAGACTCTCGGAGCTCGAGCAGCGTTCTCTCGAATTCCCGCGAGGCGTTCTCGTCCAAGCCGGTCGCCGGCTCGTCGAGCAGCAGCAGCTCCGGTGTCGGCTCGATGGCATTCGCCAGCAGCACCCGCTGCAACTCACCGCCGGAGAGGGCGCCCAGCGGGCGTGTGCCAAAACCTTCCAGGCCGAGGCGCGCTAGCAGGCCTTCAATGCGCGCGCGCGTCGCGCGTCCGACCCCGAAGCATACCGGCCGCCACTGGCGCGGGAGGGCGAGGAACTCTCCCACCGTCAACGGCAGTGTGCGGTCGACGTTGAAGAACTGCGGCACGTAGCCGATCTGCCCGGACCGCCGCCAGTGAAACCGGATGCTGCCTTCAAATTCGAGGAGCCCGAGCACGGCCGAGAACAAGGTGCTCTTGCCGGCGCCGTTCGGCCCGATGAGGAAGTGAATCGTGCCCGGCACCACGGCGAGAGTGACGTTTGACAGCAGGCGCTGGCCGTCGCGGACGACAGTGAGCTCGCGGACCTCGAGCACTGGCGGCGGGGCCACGGCTCACGACCTAGGGTCAGTGACCAGCGCCTTGATCATGGCGTCGACGTTCTTCTGCATCTCGGCCTCGAAGCGCCCGGGCGTGAACGACCCTGAGGCGATGTGGCTGATGATGTAGATCCTCGCGTGCCCCTCCTCGCGCAGCACTTGCAGGAGCGGCTGCGGAAAGGTCTCTTCGGCGAAGACGACGTGGACGTTCTCGCGCTGCAGCAGGTCGACCATGGCGCCGAGTTCCTTGGCGGAGGGGACGAGTCCGTGCGCCGGCTCGACCACCCCGGCGATCTCGATGCCGAACTCCTGCATCAGGTAGCCGTAACCGTCGTGCACGGTGACCACCCGATTCACCTTCGCATCGACCAACTGCGCTGCCGCCTTGCTCTTCATCGCCCGCAGCCGCTGCACGTAGGCGGCGGCGTTCTTCTGGAAGGTCTCCGCCTGCTGTGGCCGTAGCGCGCCGAGCGCTTTGGCGATCGCATACGTCTGCGCGATCGCGTTCGAGAAAGAGATGAACGTGTGCGAGTTCACCGTACCCCCGTTCGCGGCCTTCAGCAGAGGCACGTTCTCGTTCGGCCGGATGATCTGCACCTTCGTGTTCCCGGAAGCCTTGATCATGTCGAAGATGAAGTCGTCGTGCCCGACGCCGTTGACGACGATGGCGTCCAGGTCGGCGATCTTCGCGATGTCCTGGGGGCGCGGCTGGTAGTCGCCGGCGTCGACCTCTCCCGGCAGGATCGGGCGCACCTCGACATCCGTGCCCTTCGCCACGTTGGCCGTCCACGAGTAGTACGGATGCAAGGTGACGCCGACCTTCAGGGGGGCCGCCGGCGCGCTCTCGGCCCCGTGCGACGGCGTTGCGGCGAACGCAAAGGCCGCAAGCAGCACGAAGCGCGCTGCCGAGTGCGCGCGTAGTAGAGAACCCAAGTGGGCGAACCGAATACGGGTCATTTGGCCTCCAAGAACTCTTCGAGCGGCGTCTTCACGCGGATCTGCTTCCAGCCTGCGAGTCCGGGGTCGCTGATGGGCTCGGGCCAAGTCACGCCGCCGGTGCGTGTCCAGTACGTAACGTGAAGGAGCGTCCCATCGCTCAGGAGCTGGTGTTCCTCGTCGACGACGCCGGGAAGGGGCTTCTCTCCGGTGGCCGGCTCGGGCTCGAGGATCGAGATCAGAAATGCCGGCGACGCGGCCGCCGCCGGCACCCCGACGTACTGGTGGAGCAAGCCCGCATCACGGCGCCCCCAACGGAGCGTCGACTTGTCGAGCGCGTCCACCGCGAACGGCGGCACGCCCTGTGCGGCGAGATCCTCCACCATCGGCCAGCGTCCGCTCGAACCGCGCACCGTGACGGCCTCGGTGACGCCCTCTTGCATTTCGCGGAACACGCGCTGCTCGGCGCTGGCGAGATCGCGGAACAATACCTGGAAGGGCAGCAGCGCGCGCGCCGCAGCGGCGTTGGTTTCCAGCGCCGGTTGGCGCTCGAAGGCGACGATGTACATCACGCACAGTACAACGAAGCTCGCAGCCAGAAACACCCAGCTTCCCTCGCCGAGTTCCGACGGAGGCACGACCTCGACCATACGGATTGCACCGGATGGCCCGCTGAAGATCCCAAACCAGTGAACCTTTCTCTGTCGTGGCGGAGTCAAATGGTCACCTACGGTCCGACGGCTCAGGGCAGGAGCTGCGTCAGCCAATGCTCACCGAAGGCGACCTGCCCAGCATAGAAAATGCCGAAGGCGAAGGATCCCACACCGATCGCGAGTTGCAGGCACTGGACGGCGCCCGACAGCCGGCGCGACGCCAAGGCGAAGGGCAGCCCGATGAGCGTCGACATGATGAACATCCCCGCCACCGTGCCGGCGCCAAACACCAGAACGTAGAGGATCGCCATCCATGCGCTCTCGATCGTGCTCAGGACGAACAAGGTCAGCGCCGCGCTTCCCGCGAGGCCGTGTACGACGCCGACGAAGAACGGTCGCCGGCCGACAGTGTGGTGCAGATGATCATCGACGGTTGCATATGCGTGGAGGTGCAGGTGCGCGTGGCTTTCGCCGTCATGCTCGTGCGTGTGCGAGTGCAGCTGAATCTCGCCTCGCAGCAGCCGCCGGACGAGATCCGCGCCTAGAATCATCAGCATGACGCCGACGCAGAACTCCATGCTCTGCGCCATCGCCGGCGAGATGGACACGCGCAGGACGATGACCGCGACGGCAGCCATGAAGAGCGACGCGGTGTGGCCGAGTCCCCAGACGGTGCCGACCAAGGACGACCTCCACACCGAGCGCTCGCGACCGACGATAGTGCTGATCGCGACGAGATGATCCGCATCCAGCGCGTGCTTCAGCCCCAGTCCGAAACCGAGGCCAAGAGTGGCGAGCAGAGAGGTATTCATCGGGCGATTAACCGCACCAATGCGTCACGGCTAGAGGATGTCGATACCCTGGTCAAGCTGCGTACCTCAAGGATGCTCATTGACGTCAAGAGCGCAATCGCTCGACGCAGCGGTCGGCGAGCCGCCGCTGCGGTCGCTCGCGCCAAGCGGTGCCGTGGTAGGCGTAGCCGACGATCAACGGCATCGTCACCGTGGCCTCGCCGAACACCATCTGCTCGTTCGTCGTCGCCACTTTGATGTCGATATGCTCAATTGGTCTGCGGAGGTACTCCGCCTTGTTGTGCGCCATCCCCGTCCCCCTGCGGCCCTGGTCCTCACCAAGCTGCCGGCGCCGCTTGACCGACCTTTTGGCGAGTGCCCTACGGTTCATCGTCTCCGACGAACCGCCATCGGTACACTGGGTGGCTGCACGAATGTAGTTGGCCGATGAGCCTTGCCCTGTCAAGCAGGCCGCGGCATGGCGACCTCCCGGGCAGCCGTGTTGCGGCGCTTCCTCGACTGCTCACTACCGTTCTCGCCGATCACCTTGAGGCTCATCACGATCGCTGCGGTCAGTACCAGGACTAGCAGGTAGTCGACGCCGGTCGCGTACGCCGCCCACCCGCGCCACCGCCGAGTCGATTCGATATGGCCGGGCGCGGTGTCTGCGGCACGGGCGGGTGCGGGTCGCCGTCTCTTCCTCCGAGGCGCTCTCGATGAGCGCACCGCTCGTCCGCCGCATTTCGCCGCAGCGCGGCCGCCTGCGGATCCAGCTCGACAATACGCGCGTTCTTCCTACTCACGGTGGTCCCGACCCACAGAGTGATTGCGGTCGATGCCGCGACAGATCTGTCTGCTGGCGGTGGTATTTCGATCGGCGGCCGGGTCCAGAATCCTCAATTGCTTCGCGCCGACGACTTGCGGAAGCTTCCGGTGGCCAAAGTGGACGTTTCATATGCGACCGGCCACGGTCAGGCAGGAGGGACGTTTTCGGGCGTTCTGCTGTGGACCATCCTCGAAAAGGCCGTGTTGGTCGATGGTCCGGGCAAGGGGGCGCTCGTGCGACACGTGATCACCGTTACCGGGCGCGACGGCTATGCGGTGGTTCTGTCGGCCGGTGAACTCGCACCCGACTTCGAAGGCAAGGCTGTGATCCTGGCGTTGACCAGAAATGGAGAGCCTCTCAAACCGGAGGAAGGCGTCCGATTGATTGTTCCGGGCGACAAGCACGGTGGGCGGGCGGTGCGCGACGTCGCCAGGATCGATGTACGGTGAGGCAACGCGAACCATGGCAGGTGACGTCGACTATGAGACGCATAGTGCCAGTTAGGCTCAGGTGGCGTCGAGCGAGATTGCCAGATCGCTCGGTGACGCTTCATGCGTCAATCTACTGGCGCGCCTTGCGAGCTGGGTGACAGCTGCCCGATGATGACCGGCGGATGTCTATGTGGCGCGTTGCGCTATGAAGCGGAAGGCGAGCCGCTCATAGCCGGCTATTGCTATTGTGTCGATTGCCGCAGAACGTGGGCGCACTCTAAACGCGGCAACACACCGCTGGGGTTTGCATCAACACCCATACAAAGCGGTCAACGCTGGGTCCTGCGCTGCCTGAGCGACCGCGTCGCCGCGCGTCAGGCGCGCGACA
>DATKMS010000388.1:0-37540 GCA_035541735.1 Candidatus Margulisiibacteriota bacterium | reverse complement strand
CACGATGGGCGTGCCCGGGAACAGGCGGTCCCGGTACTGCGCCGTGAACTTGACAGCCGGCGCTCCGAACGGCACGACCAAGTCCAGCCGGCGGTCTCCGAATCGGGCCCTGAGGAAGTCCACAAAGGGACCTTCCGTCTCGGGCTCCGCAAACCGCCCCAGGTCCAAGGGGACGTCGTAGAAATCGACCGGCCCCCCCAACTCTTGGGCCAGCGTGGTCCGAAGGGCCGAGACACCTGCGACGAACGGCGACACGTCCCTCCCGAACGAGTCCAAAATGAGAACCCGCTTCGGAGCAGTGACCGCGAGGCCGGGCGTGGGCCAGGTCAGCAGCAGCAACCCTGCGATAGCCGCGGCCACGCGCGTCATAATTCCTTCCGCCGGCCCTTCTACGATTCGCCGGGCCGGATGTCCATTGGTGGGGGTGGCTCGTGATGCTCGACGGTATTGCGGGACCGCCGCGCCGCCGGGAGCTGAATCTCCCGGCGGAACTATGGCTCGTTCACAGAAGAGTTCGACACCAGCGACCGAATGAATCAACGGCACTCCTGCGCCCGTGCACGCGTGCCGGCCGGGCGGTACGAGGAGCAGGTTCAGTATTGGCCGCTGTTCACCTGCCAGGTGCAGCGGCAGCGGCGTCATAGTATGACGCGAAATTCGCTACGTCCCCGGGGGCTGGAAATTCTCGATCACCGCACCCGGTACGCTGTGCTCGCGCAGGATCTCCTCGAACGGGCGCTGGTCGATGACTTCAAACTGGCTGGTATCGAGCGGGAAGCGCGCGCCGTTTTCGGTGTAGGGCGCGACGGCGGCTGAGCCTGCGGAAATCACGGCGATGATCGGCGCCAATGTGTGCTGAATCTCGGCGTCCTCGCGTGTCGTGATGACGATCTTGCACGTCGGCAGACCCAGTGACAGCAGGGACACGAGACGGATGAAATCGCCGTCGCACACGCCCCCCTTGCTGCGTCCGCCGGCAATCTGCCGCAGGCGCGGCACCGACAGATAGACCTCCATACCGAGGGCCAGGAGATGCCGCGCATGCAGTGCCAGCGCCAGCATTTCGAACGCAAGATCCGGGTTGAGTCCCACCAAGATGCCGGGGTTCGCAACGCGCATGCCGGCGCGGTAGGCACGGTCGAAGTTGGTCAGGCGGCGCTCGAAGTCGGCGCGCGGGTTGTCCGCGTCGCTGCCCATGAACTTGGTGTAGATGTCTCGCGAGTAGGTTTCCTGGAACGTCGACATCGTGACCTTGGGCTGCACACTGCCGTCGGCACGGCGGGGGATGCCGGCGAGCAGGGTGTCGAACTCGTGCGCGTCGATGGAGCCGACATTGATCAGCACGTGACCGAAACCGAGCGCCTGCGTAACGCGCAAGGCACTATTGACGTAGCGCATTGCCCAGGGCCTGGTGGCGGCACGGTACTCTCCAGTCAGCAAGGCCACCGCCCGCATGCCACGGGTGCTCAGGATACGCAGTTGTCGCTCGATGTCGTCAATCTCGGCTGTCTCACGTTTCAGAGCGCGGTTGTCACGCCGCATGCCGCACATGCGGCACTCGGCATCGCAGGTGTTGGTCATGTACAGCGGCGAGAAGGTCTCGAGCTGCCGCCCCCGACTGCCGTGCACGGCGCGCGCAAGGTCGTACAAGGTTTCGGTCTCCACCCTGGAGAACCAGAGCGCGGCGAGTTCGTCCGGTTCGAGGCCGCACCCGCGCCCGGCGCGCTCGATAACCGGTGTGACAGCACGGTCTACTGCCCACTGTCGCGCGCGGTGTAGTTGGCCGTCGAGTGTAGGCGTGTCGAGCTGGAAATCAGACATCAAAACTAGCGCTTTGCCCCCGCGCTGCGCACCGGTTATAGGCATCGCGACGCGCTCGGTCAACCGAACTTCGCGGGGCACGACGGCGCGCGAGAGTTGCACAGATGGTTCGGATCGGGCAGACAGAAACCGTGGACGGACGGGGAAAGGCGCGCCTCTTGGCGATGAGCCTCGTGCTCGTGAGCAGCGCCGCGCGCGCGGGTGCGTCGTGGGAGCAGACCCGGCAGAACCTGATCGACCCCATGAATACCGCCATTCACCGCAGCTTGCCGCGCAGCATCCGGCAACGCGACCTCGCGGCGATTCTCGACATCTACGCCGTTGAAGAGGGCACTGGTCTGTCCTGGGATTGGGCGCAGGCAGATCTCGTCCCGTGTCTCAGCAACGAAGAGGTCCTGCGCTGGCATGGGCCGGGCGCGAACGAATCGATCCGCAGCCGCTACGAACGCATTTTCGACCTGTTCCAGAACGTCGAGAGCGCCGAGGGGCGCATCGACTCGGTGGACTGGGAGCATCCCACGCCCGACGGGTACCGTGCCGACTTCCATCTGATTGTGCGCGGCGAATCCGGCGACACGCGCCGGCAACTGGATCAACGCTCGGTCTCGTACTTCGCGTTCCGCGACGGCAAGTGGAAGATCACCCGTGAGGAAATCACCGCGCGCGAGCTGGCCAGCGGTCTCACGCCGCGTTACGCGCTCGCAACTGAGGCGGCGGGGATCGACAACGTACATGACACGGAAGGCTCGCCGCCGTTTCGCATCGTTGGCGGTTACTTCAGCGCTTCGGGTAGCGCCGTGGGTGACGTCGATGCCGACGGAGACGAGGATGTCGTCCTCGCCAGCACGTCGCGTTTGGCCCTGTACCGCAACAACGGCAACGGCACGTTCACCGATGTGAGCGCCACCTCGGGGCTGCCGAATCCGTACCCCGCGGTGGCGACGGGCGTCGTCTTGTTCGACTACGACAACGACGGTTTCGCCGACCTCTATGTGGCCGCGATTCGCGGCGGCGACCGTCTCTTCCACAACCGGCGCGACGGCACCTTCGAGGACGTCTCGGCGCGCGCCGGCATCAAGCCGGGCGAGTGGGCGAGCATGCCCGTGGTCGCCGACTACGATCGCGACGGGTACCTCGACATCTACATCGTGCGCATGGGCGATCACGAGCATACGCCGCCGCGCCCCAATTACGATGCCCACAACGCTTTCGCGGGCACGCTGTATCACAACAACGGCAACGGCACGTTCAGCGACGTCAGCGAGCGCGCCGGCGTCGCCGCGACCGGATGGGGTCTCGCCGGCGCGTGGGGCGACTACGACGATGACGGCTGGCCGGATCTCTACGTGGCCAATGAGTTTGGCCTCGGGACGTTGTATCGCAACAACCACGACGGGACGTTCAGCGACGTCACGCGCGCCAGCGGCACCGGCAACCGCGCGGCGGCCATGGGTGTGGCGTGGGGCGACTACGACAACGACGGGCACCTCGATCTGTTCGTGTCGGCGATGCACGCCAACTCCCGTTGGCTGCTCTTCCACCCGGATTTTCCGGAACCATTGGCGTGGTACCACAAGGTCCTCGGCCGGTTCACGCCGGAGGTGCACCGACGGCTGAGCGAGTACATGCACGAGCTGACACGCGGCAGCTCGCTGCTGCACAACAACGGTGACGGGACCTTTACCGACGTCAGCGACCGCGCCGGGGTGCGCGATACGCAGTGGGGATGGGCGGCCGAGTTCCTCGACTACAACAACGACGGCCAGCTCGATCTCCTGGCCACCAACGGCTTTGTCACCGGGCCGTTGCAGGACGATGTCTGAATTGACATGTTCGAGGGCGTCGGTCGACGCCGAGATCAGGCGCAAGGGGCCATGCTGGACATTGGGGTGCACAGCCTGAACGGCCGCGAGCACAAGTGCTTGTTCCGCAACAACGGCGACGGCACGTTCACCGACGTTGCCCATGTCAACGCCGTCGATCGCATCGAAGACGGGCGCGCGCTCAACCTCTTCGATTTCAACGGCGACGGACAGGTCGATGTGCTGATGCGCAACTACCGGCAGCCGGCGCAGCTCTTGCGCAACACCGGCGGGCCGCAGCACTGGCTCGCCTTCAAGCTGGTGGGCACGAAGAGCAACCGCGATGCCGTCGGCGCACGGGTGACGCTCACCACGGCAGGGAAGACACAGACGCGCGAGGTGAGCTGTGGCTCCGGCTACCTGGCGAACCAAAGCCTCGTGCAGCACTTCGGTCTGGGCAACGCAACCGAGGCGCAGGAGGTCACCGTGCGCTGGCCGTCAGGTGCGTACACCATGCAGTTTCACGTGCCGGCGGATCAACTGGTCACCATTACGGAGAATGCGGGAGAGTGAGAGCGTGCGAGCGTGGGAGCGAAGGCGGGGACCAAACGAGCGCTCTCACGCTCCAACGCCCACATGCCCTCACGTCCTGACGCACGCGCTGAGCATCGACGTTGAAGACTGGTACCACGACGCGGCGCTGCGGGTCGCCGACGACGTGGACCCTCGCGTCGAGGCCAACACGCTGCGTCTACTCGATCTGCTCGCCGCGCACGCGGTGCGGGCGACGTTCTTCTTTCTCGGTGAGGTCGCGGAACGCTTCCCGGCGCTGGTCCGCCGCGCCGCTGCCGCCGGCCACGAGCTCGGGAGCCACGGCTATCACCACCGCCGGGTCATGGACATGACACGCCAGGAGTTCCGCACCGATGTGGTGCGCTCGCTGCGGGTGATCGAAGATGCCAGCGGGCGACCGGTGTGGGGCTACCGCGCGCCGTACTTTTCGATCAAGGCTGATGTGCGCTGGCCCATCGAGACGCTTGTGGATGTGGGGGTGCGCTACGACGCCAGTATTCTGGCGATCGACCGGCCGCCGGGGCTGGAACTGGTGTGTCCGCGTGCGCCGTTTCAGCACCGCAATGGGTTGTGGGAAGTGCCGGTTGCGGTGCTGCGTGTCGGCCGGTTCTGGCATTTGCCGATCGCCAGTGGCAATGGGCTGCGCCTGCTGCCGCCGTGGTTGCTGCATCGGTGCGTGCGGCGCTTCGAGCGCGAGGTCGGTGCGGGTGTCTTCTACCTGCATCCTTGGGAACTGGATCCCGATTCGCCCGCGGCGGCAGGGCTGGGCCGCTGGCTCATCCGCGCCGGTCGGGCCGGTCTGATGCAGAGGCTCGGCAATTTGCTACGCGGGTACGCGTTCGCACCCATCGCCGAGGTGTTCGCTGCACAGCTCAGGCTGCCGGTGCGCGGGGGAGAAGGGGATCGTGCAGCGTAGGGTTGAGTTGGTGGCGTTGGCCGCCGGCCTCGCGGTGCTGGTGCTGCTGGGTTGGAGGTTCGGAGTGACGGACCTCGGCGCGGCGCTAGCGCGGGTCACGCCGTCGTACCTCGTGGTCTACCTGCTCTTCGGCAGCGCGGCGCGCCTGGGGTATGCGGTGCGCTGGCGACTGGTCGCGCGCACGGTGGCTGCGCCGCCGCCGCTGGCGCGCTTTATCGCGGCGCGGCTGGCGGGTGATGCGACAGGCTTCCTCCTGCCCACGGGGCGGATC
Source organism: Candidatus Margulisiibacteriota bacterium (assembly GCA_035541735.1). Taxonomy (GTDB): domain Bacteria; phylum Desulfobacterota; class Binatia; order HRBIN30; family HRBIN30; genus DATKMS01. The sequence continues at coordinate 32,157 of DATKMS010000388.1, read as the reverse complement.
AGCGGCGATCCTGTGCGCATTGGGCTCCTCTACGCAGACGGCGCCAGTGGTTCAGAGGCCAGTGCGGGTGTGGCCGTCGACCGCATCATCGAAGTGATCAGCAACATGCTGTGCGCGGTGGCATACGTCACCGTATTCTCGCTGGCACACACGGGCGCCGCCGGCCGCCCGACCGTGGTCCTGCTCCTGACCTCATGCCTGCTGCTGGCGGCCCTGGCGATTCCGTTGCAGATGCTGCGGCGGGGCAAGCGTCCGTTGGAGCCGCTGTGTAACGTCATGGAGCCACGCGGCGCGCGGTGGGCGGCTTGGGCGGGTGCGCTGCAGCGCACCGAGGCGCACGTGCTGCGCTTCTTCCGCAGTCACCCTGCGGTTTTCCTCCAGGGCCTGGTCATCTCACTGATCATTGAAGGGTTGATCATCGGCGAGTACCACTGCCTGCTGTCTGCGTTCGGTCTGGCTGTGGACCTGCCGACACTGCTGATGACGATGGTGGCGAGCGGGATGGCGCGCGCCATCCCGACGCCGGCGGGGCTCGGGGCCTTGGAAGGCGCCCAAGTAACCGTGCTGGCAGCGGCCACAGGTCAACCGAGCGTGGGCTTCGTAATCGGCCTGGTCCTGCGCCTGCACGAAACGCTCTGGACCGGCGTCGGCCTGTTGGCATTTGCGCAGCGCGGTACGGATTGGCCGCGCCTGCGGGCTGTGCTGTCGCTGCACGGGTCGGCCCCATGAGTCTGGGAATCGCCCTGGGCTTGGCGTTTGGGCTCGGCTGGATTCCGCTGTTCGTGTGTCGCGCCGAGGCCGTGACGGAGGCGTTGCCGAGCTACACGCCGAGCGAGCGCTGGTGGGTCACCCTAACCCCAGCGTTGCTTGCCATGCACATGGTTGGCGTGTGTGTGGCGATGAGTCTGACAGCCGACGTCACCTGGGCAGCAGCGGCCGCCGGTGTGGCGCTGTTCGGCAGCGCCATCGCCTTCTGGTTTTGGGGCCGTCTGATGATCGGCCCGTTGCGGGTGCGGCGCCTGCCGACCGAGCCGCCGCTGCGCCTGCAGCGCCGTGGTGCGTTCGGACTCGTGCGCCACCCGTTGTACCTTGGCTATCTGCTGGCCGCCGCCGCCCCGCTGGCTGTAGTGCCGCGGCCGCTGTTCGTGCTGACGTTCGTGCTCAGCAGTGTCGCTCTCGTCGTACGCGCCATGCAGGAGGAGCGCCGGCTGCGCGCGCAGGTCGGGACTCCGTACGACGACTACTGCCGCGAAGTAAAACGGCTCATTCCGTTCGTGTGGTGAAGGGAGCCGTCAAGGATCAGCCTTCAGCCGTGAGCTTTTACTCTCTGAGCTGACAGCTGACGGCTCAAGGCGTCATCTCGCGACGCCGCTCTCGCTCGGGTCGTAATCGACACGGACGACTTCGGGTGATCCGCCACCGAACACATTGCCGTCGGCGAACACGACGCGGCCCATGCCCTTGTAGTAGTACGACGTGCGGCGGGCATCGTTGCCGAAGTAAAATGGAATCCACGCCTTCCCGGTCGAGTAGCTGTTTTCGTCCGTTGGTGCGCCAAGCACGTCCTTCACCTGCTTCTTGTTCATGCCGACCTGCACCTTTGACAGCGGGCTGCTGGCTGGTGCCGGCACGCCGACGGCGGGCGCCTCTTTGCCGCCACCGCCTTGCGACGTCTGCGTCGCGCATGCCGCCAAGATCATCGCCAGGCCACACGTGACCACCACCGCTCCGTATCGTCGCATGCTGCTCCCTCCTCCGCGAAGTGGAGGCTGCTTACTCAAGCGAGGTCGTAGCGTCAAGGTGCATGCCTACTTGCCTGGGTACGGAAGCCTGGTGTAGCGTCACCGCCATGCAGGTCACCGCTGGCATTGATTGCGGCGCGGCAACGCGCCGCACGCTCGTGCTGTGCGAGCCGCCGTTCCTGTTCTGGGACCGCAGCATGGATCGGCTCCGCGAGGGCGAAGAAACCGTCCCGGGCATGGGCATGCTGGTGCTGGCAGCCGTGGCGCGCGAGCGCGGCTATCAGGTGCATCTCGTCGATGCCAAAGGGCAGGGGGCCTCGGTCGATGATGTCGCCCGCCGCATCGTTGGGTTGCGGCCGGACTATGTGGGTCTGTCGGCCACGACCATCTCGGTGACCAACGCGGCGCGCATCGCCCAGCGCGTGAAGGCGTTGCTGCCCGGCGTCGTCACGATCCTGGGCGGCGCGCACGTCAGTGCGATCCCGGAGCGCACCCTCGAGGCGTTCCCTTCCCTCGACTTTGGCATCGTGGGCGAAGGGGAAATCTCGTTGTTCGAGTTGCTGGCCGGTCTCGAGGCGGGTCGCTGCGTAGAGACGGTGGCCGGCCTGGTGTACCGGCGAGACGGCCGTGTGCACACCAGCCCGCGGGCTCCGTACCTCGACGACCTCGATGCGCTGCCGCTGCCGGCGTGGGATCTGCTGCCCGACTTCCCGCATCGCTTCCAGCCCTCGCTCTTCAGCTATCCGCGCACGCCGGTGGCCACGCTGATCACCTCGCGCGGCTGTCCGTTCTCGTGTTCGTTCTGTGATCGCTCCACATCCGGCAAGCGCGGGCGCATGCACAGTGTCGAGTACGTCGTGCGCCTGTGCCGCCATCTGGTTGGGCTGGACGTGCGCCACATCATCTTCGTCGACGATTTGTTCACCGTGCGCAAACAGCGCGTCATCGACCTGTGCGAGGCGTTCCTGGACGAGGGCTTCACGTTCTCCTGGAGCTGCAACAGTCATCCAAACCTCCTCGACTTTCAGACCATGCAGCTGATGCGTCGCGCGGGCTGCTGGCAGATCGCCTACGGCATCGAGTCGGGCTCGCAACGTATCCTCGATGTCGTCAAGCGTGAGGTCCGCATCCCGCGCATGCGGGAAACCCTGCGCATGACGCGCGCGGCCGGTATCCGCACCAAGGGTTACGTGATGATCGGTCACCCGACCGAGGGGCTCGACAGCCTTGCCGAGACCGCCGCGTTCCTGAAACAGGTCGAGTTGGATCTGTGTCAGATCACCAAGTTCACACCGTATCCCGGCACACCGGCGTACCCGACGATCCGCAGCTACGGCAGCTTCGAGGAGGACTGGGAGCAGATGAATGCCATGAACTTCAAGTTCATTCCCACGGGCCTCAGCGAGGACATCCTCGAAACCTATTTCGACCACTTCTACCGCACGTTCTACACCCGGCCGGATATTTTGTGGGGGCTGGTCAAGCTGCTGCTCCACGAGCCGAAGTACATGAAGCGCCTCGGTGCGGCTTCGATCGTCTATCTGCGCAGCAAGCTCGCTGCGGGGCGCTACGTCATCGGGCGTCTGCCGCGCCGCTACCGCATCGCACTCGCGCCGCGCCCCGAGCAATAGGGACGTCGCGATAGCGCCAGCACCCGCGGACTGCGGCTGCCTTCGGGACCCGTGGCAGGTCCAGAAGGGATCGGTTAAAGTACCGGCGCCGTGCGACGATGAATCGGGTTCTGGAGCACCAACAGCCGCAACCGCGGGCGACCAGCGAGGTAAGAGTTTCTACCCACAGCGAGGCGGAGACGCGTGCCGTCGGTGTGGCGCTGGCGAGCTTGCTGACAGGCGGGGAGCTGATCGGCTTGAGCGGCGAGCTGGGTGCGGGGAAGACCTGCCTCGTGCGCGGTATCGCCCAGGGGCTCGGCGTCGCACCGCAGAAGGTGCGCAGCCCGACCTTCACCCTGGTGAACGAATATTCCGGCGGGCGGCTGCCCCTCTACCATATCGACCTCTATCGCCTCGCTGCCACGGATATGGACCGGATGGCGCTGCGCGAGTACCTCTACGGTGACGGGGTTTGTGTAGTGGAGTGGTTTGACCGCCTTGGGGAAGACACCCCGCACCTGCACGTACACCTCACGTTTGTGGGAGAGAACGAGCGGTTGTTCGTGGCGACGGCCCACGGCGCACGCTATGCTGAATTGTTAGATCGGTTCGAGGGAACGGTAGAGCAGTGGCGTTGATTGTCCAGAAGTACGGCGGCACGTCCGTCGGGAGCATCGAGCGCATCAGGGCGGTGGCGCAGCGCGTCGCGGCGACGCGCGCTGCCGGCAACCAGGTCATCGTTGTCGTCTCGGCGATGGCCGGTGAAACCAATCGCTTGCTCAAGCTAGCCAGTGACCTTTCCCCACAGCCCGACGCGCGTGAATCGGATGTGCTGGTCGCGACCGGCGAGCAGGTTTCGGTTGCCCTGGTGGCCATGGCCTTACACGACGCGGGCGTGCCGGCACGCTCGTTCCTGGCACACCAGATCCGTATGAGTACCGACGGCGTGTTTGGGCGCGCCCGTATCACCAGCATCGACGCCACCGGCATGCTGCAACTCGTCAAAGACGGCGGGGTCGCTGTGGTCGCTGGCTTCCAGGGCGTCGACGAGCAGCTCAACATCACCACCCTCGGCCGCGGTGGCAGCGACACCAGCGCCGTCGCCATGGCCGCGGCCGTCAAGGCCGACGTGTGCGAGATCTACACGGACGTCACCGGCGTGTTCACGACCGATCCACGCATCTGCCCGAAGGCGCGCAAGCTCGACCGCATCTCGTTCGACGAGATGCTGGAGTTGGCCAGTCTCGGCGCCAAGGTGCTGCAGATCCGCTCGGTGGAGTTCGCCAAACGGTACAACGTACCGCTGCACGTCCGCTCGAGCTTTGCAGACGAAGAGGGAACCTGGGTCGTCCCGGAGGATGCCGTTATGGAGGATGTATTGGTTTCAGGTGTGGCCAGCGATTTGAACGAAGCGAAGATCACGCTGCAGCGCGTGCCCGACCGTCCCGGGCTGGCCACCAAGATCTTCACGCCGATCGCCAACGCGCACATCGTCGTCGACATGATCATCCAGAACGCCAGCGAGGAAGGCTTCACCGACCTCACCTTCACGGTGCCGCGCGCCGATTATCAGGAGGCGCTGAGCATGGTAAAGGCAGTAGCGGGCGAAATCGGGGCGCGCGGGGTGGCGTCGGACACGTCGGTGGCGAAGATATCAGTGGTCGGGCTAGGCATGCGCAGCCACGCCGGCGTCGCGGCGCGGATGTTCGAGGTGCTGGCCGGCGAAGGCATCAACATTCAGATGATCTCGACGTCTGAGATCAAGATCTCCGTCGTGATCGACGCCAAGTACGCCGAGCTGGCGGTGCGCGTGCTACACCAGGCGCTCGTCGAGGAGGGCGTCAAGGAAGGCGCCCGGGAGGCGACGACGTGAGCAGGCACAGCACGACGAGTGTGCGGCACATCGAGATCTACGACACGACGCTGCGCGACGGCTGTCAGGCGGAGGACATCGCCTTCACCGTCGAGGACAAGCTGCGCATCGCCGAACGGCTCGACGACTTCGGCATCCACTATATCGAAGGCGGCTGGCCGGGCTCCAACCCGCGCGACGAGGCCTTCTTCAAAGAGGCCAAGCGCTTGCGGCTGAAGCACGCGCGCATCGCCGCCTTCGGCTCGACGCGCCGTGTGGGCGCGCGCGCCAGTGACGACGCCAACATGCGCAAGCTCCTGCAGGCGGAGACGCCGGTGGTGACCATCTTCGGCAAGACCTGGGAACTGCACGTGCGCGAGGACCTGCGTATCTCGAAGCTGCAGAACTTCGAGGTCATCCACGACAGCATCGCCTTCCTCAAGCGCCACGTCGATACGGTGATCTTCGACGCCGAGCACTTCTTCGACGGCTTCCGCGACGACGCGGAGTTCGCACTCGAATGCTGCCGCATCGCGGCCGAGGCGGGCGCTGATCTCATCTGTCTCTGCGAGACCAATGGCGGCCGCTTGCCGGACGAGGTGGCGGCGGCGGTCGGTGCGGTGCGCGCCGCGGTGGCGACACCATTGGGCATCCACTGCCACAACGATTCCGAGCTGGCGATCGCCAACAGCCTGATCGCCGTGCAGCACGGCGCCGCCCAGGTGCAGGGCACGATCAACGGCATCGGCGAACGCTGCGGCAACGCCAACCTGTGCTCCGTGATCGCCAACCTGCAGCTGAAGATGGGCTACAGGGTCGTTACCCCCACGCAGTTGCGCCACCTGCGCGAGGTGTCGCACTTCGTTTGGGAGCTGGCGAACGCCGAGCCCAACAAGCGCCAGCCGTTCGTCGGGCTCAGTGCCTTCGCGCACAAGGGGGGCATTCATGTCGCGGCGGTGCAGAAGAACCCCCTGACCTACGAGCACATCGATCCGGCCGTCGTCGGCAATCGCCAGCGCGTGCTGGTGTCCGATCTCTCCGGCCGCAGCAACATCCTCTACAAGGCGCAGGAGTTTGGCGTCGACGTCGAAGAGCTGAAGCCGGCGGTACGCAGCGTGCTCGCTGAGGTGAAGGAGCTGGAGAACCGCGGCTTCCAATTCGAGGGCGCCGAAGCGTCGTTCGAGCTGTTGATGCAAAAGGGTCTGAACGGCCAGAAGGCGCGCAACTTCCGGCTCATCGGTTTTCGGGTCATCGACGAGAAACGCAAGGAAGACGAACCACCGCTTTCGGAAGCGACGATCATGATCGAGGGACCGGACGGCGTCGTCGAGCACACCGCGGCACAGGGCAACGGCCCGGTGAATGCGCTCGACCACGCGCTGCGCAAGGCGCTGGTGAAGTTCTACCCGCAGATCGACGAGGTGCAGTTGCTCGACTACAAGGTGCGCGTCCTCGGTGGCGGCGAAGGCACTGCCGCGCTGGTGCGCGTGCTGATCGAGTCGGGCGACGGCCACGAACGCTGGGGGACCGTCGGCGTGTCGCCGAACGTCCTGGAGGCGAGCTGGCAGGCTCTCTGCGACAGCTTCGACTACAAGCTCTACAAGGACCGCAAGCGCCGCGGCAGACGCGCCAGCGTGCCGGACAGCCCGGCGTGACGCGGGTTGCGGCGGCATCACGACGACAGCGTGATCTACTGTGACCACAACGCGACCACGCCCCTCCGCCCGGAGGCGCTCGAGGCGATGCTGCCCTTCCTGCGGGAAGATTACGGCAACGCCTCGAGTGTGCACCGGCTGGGCTCGCACGCCCGCTGCGCCGTGGAGGACGCACGCGCCCACGTGGCGGCGCTCATCGGCGCGCGGCCGGCGGAGATCGTCTTCACCAGCGGCGGCACGGAGAGTAACAACCTGGCAATTCAGGGGACCACTCTGGGTGCCATCGTGACGACGCCCATCGAGCATTCTTCGGTGCAGGAGCCCATCCGCCTGATGCAGGCGCAAGGTGTTACCGTCCGGCAGGTCCCGGTGAATGGCCTCGGTCAGGTCAGCCCGGCCGACGTTGCGGAACAACTGGTTGAGCCGGGATATCTCGTGAGCGTCGGATGGGCGAACAACGAGATCGGCACGCTGCAGCCGGTCGACGCGATTGCAGCGGCGTGCGCGGCGCACGGCGCGCGGCTGCACGTCGACGCCGTGCAGGCGGCGGGCAAGATTCCGGTGCACGTGCGCGGCATCGATCTGCTGTCGCTTTCGGCGCACAAGATCGGCGGGCCGAAAGGCGTCGGTGCCCTCTACGTACGCGGCGGCTGCGAGTTGCGGCCGCTGCTTGTCGGCGGTGGGCAGGAGCGCGGGCGGCGCAGCGGCACGGAGAACGTTGCGGGGATCGTCGGTATGGGTGAGGCGTGCCGCTTGGCCACGGCCGGGATCCCCGCCTTCGGTGAAGCCTGCTGGGCACTGCGCGACGCTCTTTGGGAAGGTTTGTGCGCCGCAATTCCGAATGTACACCGCAACAGCCCGTCGGGCGCGGACTGTCTGCCGAATACGCTGAACGTAAGCTTTGCCGGCGTACGCGGCGAAGCCTTGGTGGCGGCGTTGGATCTCGAGGGCGTGGCGGTGTCCAGCGGCTCCGCGTGCGCGGCGGGAGCCGGCGAGCCGTCGCACGTGTTGCGGGCCCTGGGTCGCAGCGCGGACGCGGCGCGTGACGGCGTGCGCTTCAGCCTGGGGCGCGAGCACTCCGTCGCTGAGATCGAGTGCGTCGTGGCAGCGACTGCAGCCGCGGTTCTTCGCATCCGTTCGATCGAGCGCCCAATCGTGACTGGTGAAGGGTGAATGGTGAATGTTCGCGACTTGGCGCAAGCCGGTGACCGCGTCGTCGTCGGCATGAGCGGCGGCGTCGACAGCTCCGTGGCCGCGGCGCTGTTGGTGGAGGCGGGATACGACGTGGTCGGCATCGCCATGCGGCTGTGGGGTGATGCGTCGGGAAGCGGCTGTTGCTCGCTCGATGACTTCCTGGATGCGCGTCGGGTTGCGGCGCGGCTCGGCATCCCGTTCTACGTGATGGACTTTCGCGACGTGTTCAGGCGCACCGTCGTCGAGCCCTTCGTTGTGGAATACCGGGCAGGCCGCACTCCCAGCCCCTGCGTGCGCTGCAACCAGTACGTCAAGTTCGCGCGCTTCTGGGAACGTGCGGCGGAGCTGGGCGCGCAGTGGGTCGCCACCGGGCACTACGCGCGTGTCGTGCGCGATCCATGCAGCGGTGAGGCGCAGCTGTGGGCGGCAGTAGATGCGGCGAAGGATCAATCGTATTTCCTCTTCGCCATTGAAGCGCATGTGTTGGCGCGCACGCTGTTCCCACTCGGTGAGTTGACCAAGAAAGAGGTGCGCGCGCACGCGCGGCGCCTCAACCTACCGGTGGCCGAGAAGCCGGAGAGCCAGGAGATCTGTTTCGCACCGAAAGGGCAGTATGCCGACTTCGTGGCACGTTACTCCGGCCGTGGGGCAGAGCCGGCGGGCGGCGTGATCATTGACGCGGCCGGACAGACGCTCGGGACGCACGACGGCATCCACCGCTTCACGATTGGCCAGCGCCGCGGACTGGGGGTCAGCGCGGCGCAGCCGTTGTACGTCACGGCGATCGACGCGCAGAGCGGCACTGTGCGAGTGGGCACACGGGCCGCAACCTTCGCGGCCGGCTTGCGCGCCACGCAGGCGAACTGGCTCACCGACGGCCCGCTGCCGAATGGCGTGCAGCTGCACATGAAGATCCGCTCGCGCTTCGCCGCAACGCCGGTGACCATGGGCGAGGTCACGGCTGAAGGGTTCGAGGCGTGGGCGGCCGACGGGTTGCCCGCGGTGACGCCAGGACAAGCGGCGGTCTTGTACGATGACCAGCGGGTCGTGGGTGGCGGCTGGATTGAACGCGCGCTGCGGGCGGCGGGGTAGGGACCGATGCGCGTCGCGGTTGCGACCCTGGGTTGCAAGGTCAATCAATATGACACGGCGGCGATCGAGACCCGGCTGCGGGGCGATGGCTGCACGATCGTCGCGTTCGAGCCGGGCGCCGACGTCTACATCGTGAACAGTTGCACGGTGACCGACCGCGCCGATGCCGAAAGCCGGCAACTGGCGCGGCGTGCCCGGCGTTTCAACCCGGCCGCACGCGTCATCATGACCGGCTGCTTTGCGCAGGTGAATCCGCAGGCCGCGGCGATCCCGGAGGTCGACCACGTCGTCGGCTTGAACCGGCTGACGGACGTGCTGCGCGCCGTACGTGGGGCGATGGCCGCGGCGGGCGAACGCATCGCCGCCGACGACGTACGGACGGCGCGCCAGGTGAAGACCCTTGGGGCCGATAGCTTCACTGGGCAAACGCGCGCTTTCCTCAAGATCCAGGAAGGCTGCGATCTGTTCTGTAGCTTCTGCATCGTCCCATTCTCGCGCGGCGGGAGCCGCAGCGTGCCGCCGCGGCAGGTGTTGGGGCAGTTGCAGCATCTCGCGGCGCGTGGCTTCCAGGAAGTGGTGCTGACCGGCGTCCACCTTGGTGGTTATGGACCGGACCTCGATCCGCCCATCGGTCTGTGCGATCTCCTCGAGATGATTCTGGAGCAACCGCCCGTACCACGCATCCGGCTCAGCTCGATCGACCCGCCGGAAGTGACGCCGCGACTGCTCGACCTGCTGCAGCGCTCCCCGGCGCTCTGCCCGCATCTGCACATTCCGGTGCAAGCCGGCACGGACGAAGTATTGCGGCGTATGCGTCGCAAGTACGACACGCAGTTGCTGCGCGACCTGGGCGCGGAGATCCGTTCGCGCTTGCCCGCTGCGGCGATCGGCACCGACGTCATCGCCGGGTTCCCCGGTGAGAGCGATGCACAGTTCGAGGCAGGCATGGCGTTGCTCGAGGCGCTGCCGCTGACCTACTTCCATGTCTTTCCCTACTCACGGCGGTCCGGGACGACTGCCGCCAAGCTGCCCGACCACGTGGCAGCGGCGACGATCCGGCGGCGCGCGGTGCGCCTGCGCATCCTCGGGGAGCGCAAGCGCAGCGCTTTCGCCCGCGGCTTTGTCGGCCACACCTTGCCGGTGCTGGCCGAGCACGGAGCCGCGCAGCACGCCGCCTGGCTGGATGGCTACAGCCGCAACTATCAGCGCGTCCGATTTCCGGGAGCGGCCGCACTCGCCAACCGTGAGGTGATGGTCCGAATCAGCAGCGCAGACGGAGCGCGGTTGACCGGGATGATTGCGCAGTCCGATGGCTAGGACCGCCACGGCGCTCCCCGAGCTGGAGCGCCGCATTGGATACCAGTTCCGTGATCCGCAGAGGCTCAGCGACGCCATCACGCACTCGTCTGCCATCGATGCCACGCAGCCGCGCGTCAGCGAACGGCTGGAGTTTTTGGGTGATGCGGTTCTCGGTCTGGCGTTCGGCGACCTCCTCATCGAGCGCTACCCGGATCGCGATGAAGGCCAGCTGTCGAAGCTGCGTGCAGCACTGGTGAGCACGACCAGCTTCGCGGCCAAAGCGCGGGAGCTCGGTCTGGACCAGGCGCTTACGTTGGGAAAGGGCGAGGAGAAGACGGGCGGGCGGCAAAAGGCGTCCATCCTGGCGGCGGCATACGAGTCGGTCATGGGCGCCATCTTTCTCGAGGGCGGATACGAAACGGTGCGCGGCATCGTCTCCCGGCATTTCGCCAGCGCCATCCAGCACGTCGCAGAACTCGATACGACCGATGCCAAGACCGAGTTGCAGGAGCTCTGCCAGCAACTCTGTCGCATGACGCCGGTGTATCGAGTTGTCGACGAACTTGGCCCGGATCATGCGCGCCGCTTTGTCGTCGACGTGCTGCTCGGCGACACCGTGCTGGCACGCGGCGAAGGCGGCAGCAAGCGGAGCGCCGAGCAAGACGCGGCGCGCCAGGCGCTGGCAGCGCCGGAGCGGCTGGCAGCGCCAGCGCGTCCCGCCGGCTGAGCACAAAAACAAAGAGGGGATGCCGCGAAGCATCCCCTCTTTCGTCTCGTCCTGGACCCGTCCGACGCGCGGATCAGTGGCCCGATTCAATCAAGTGGGCGATGGTGAAGAATTCCTCGGTGAGCCCCGTCTTGGCGCCTTGGTTGTAGTACCAGCCTTGCTCGCCGGGATACTTCGAGCTGGGGAGCGCGGCTTTGGTGGCGTGCGTCAGCTGCATGTCCACCATCGTAATGCTGGGCTGAAAGGGCATCTCGTCTTCATACTCAATGCCGTAGGACGCCGTCGCGCGCTTCTTGAAACTCCACTGATTGACCCAGACCTTCCACAGCTGTAGCGAACGATCGAAGATGTCGCTGTAGGCCACGAGGTAGGTCTCCTTGTCGACGAAGATGAGGCGCTTGCCGTAGGCGTACTGCGGCAGCTTCGGGGTGCCTTCGAGGACGTAGGCTTTGCGCTTCTCCCAGGTGTCGCAGAAGATGAAGTCGCCTCCGCCTTCGCAGTATTTCACCGGGTACTCTTCGGCGTGGAACGAACCCAGGATCTCCTTCTCGCCGAGGAACTTCCAATCGAACCACGGAATCTGTCCGGCGTAGCCGCCGTAGCTGTCAACGTCGGTGTCCTGGCCGAACAGAGCGTCCGAGCGCTGCGCGCTGGAGAGGCGACGCACGCGGCGCAGCGACGGGAGGTACAGCCACGTGTCATCCTGTCGGTCGGGACTGATGTAGCGGATGCCGGTTTCGCCCACGCCCTTGAGGTCGAAGGGCTCGAGAATCGGGTGCAGCGAGCTCTTGGCGCGCACGCCGTCCGGATTCGGCAGCTCCGGCTTCGGGTCGACGTAGATGCGTGCGGTGTACCACAGGCTGCGCAGGTGATCGAGGAGGAAGTGGCGTTCCACCTGCATGGGCCCGTCGCTCACCGGTCCGGTGTCGGCGTCGAAGTTGCGCAGGTCCTCGTCGTCGGTGACAAAGGGCTTGTACTCATAGTTCCACATGACCTTGAGGGCGATCTGTGGATCATTCGGATCGATGTTGGGGAACGGCAGGCCGGCAACGTGGCCGACCAAGGTGCGGCCATCGGGCGCCAGCTTGGTCTGGCCCCCGTACTTTTCGGTGGCTTCGCGGAACGCCTTGTTCCATTCCACCTTCTTGTACGGCACGATCTTCATCTTCATGCCGTGCTTGACGCACCATTCAACGCCCGGCGAGACGAGGTCCTTCACCTTGTCGGCATTGTCTTTCGTGATGACGTCACCCGGCTGCACATCCGCGCGAAGCGGGTGTGTGAAACCTGCCGCGGCCAGACCGACGAGCAACGCGAGCCATACTCTCGTTCTGCGGTGTCTCATGGATTCCTCCTACGGGACGAGCATTGCGCGGCGCCCCTATTTTTTCAACCTCCGTCCACAGTCTTACCAACACGCTGTCGCTACGGTTCGGTTCCCGCGGCTCCCCCCGCCGCACCCGCCGGCTCCCCCAGCTCGTGGAGTTCTACCCGGCGGTTCTGTGCACGGCCGCTCTCGGTGTCATTGTCCGCTACAGGCCGCGCCTCGCCGTAACCTACCACTTCCATCCGCTCTGGCGCTATACCGTGATTCACCAGGTAGCGGAACACGGCTTCGGCGCGCCGTACGGAGAGCTTCTCGTTGTAGGCCTCCGTACCGATGCTGTCCGTATACCCTTCCACGGAAATCCGCACATTCGGATTCTCTTTCAGCACTTCCACCGCCTCATCGAGCACCGGTCGCGAATCGGGGCGGATCGCGCTCTTGTCAAAGTCGAAGTGCACGCCGCGTAGAACGATACGCTTCTTGACCGGAACGGGGGTTGGCGTGGCCACGGGAGGCAAGGGCGGCGGCACCGGCGTCGGGGTAACCACTTCAGGGTCCCACAGATAGTGTCCGACGAGGCCGCACAACAATGCGCCCCCACCGGCTCCGATGGCGATCGAGGCGGGGTAATCGGGCGAATCATGCATGCAAGTCTGTACGCCGTTGACGGTGGCACACGAGGAGCCCGAGCGGATGCTCTCACCGGAGAATCCTTGCGACTCGATCGCGGCTCCGGCGAAGCCCCCGACGACGGCACACACCGCCGCTGGGATGTAGGTCCCCTTGCCCCACGGTTTGCGGACGTAGCGTCGCCCAAACTCACAGCCCGGGAGCACCACGGCGGCCGTGAGGGTGACGACCAGTAAACAGCGCGGCTTCAGCATCCGGGCACCCTCCGTTGCAGGACGGGCTGTTGTATTCCTCCCGCGGGGCGGTCGTCAAGCAGATTGTGTCCCTTGCCGTCCCTGTGCATTGCGCTTGACGCCACGCGTATCGCTATCCTAGGCTCCGATCGTATGTGACAATTTGGGCCGGACAAAATTTAGGGGGAGAAGGGAAACCACAATGAGAGGTTTGATCGTTGGACTGGTGACCCTGGGCATCGCTCTTTGCCGGTGCATCTCAGCGGCAGTGGCGCAACCGATTGATGAGTTTCCCGCACCGCTGGCCGCGCCCGGACCGGCGGAGATCGTGGTGGCAAGCGACGGCAACCTGTGGTTCACACAGCAAGCCGGAAACGCAATCGGCCACATCACACCGGCCGGAGCGGTCACCGAGTTGTCGATTCCCACCGCCGCAAGTCAGCCCATTGGCATCACGGTTGGCCCAGACAACAATCTGTGGTTCGCGGAATCGGCGGGAAACAAGATCGGACGCGTTACGACCGCCGGCGTTTTCGCGGAGTTCAGCATTCCGACGCCGGGCAGCGCGCCCACCGGAATCACCAAGGGGCCCGACGGCTTCCTGTGGTTTACCGAATTCAGCGCGAACAAGATCGGCCGCATGTCGACGGCCGGCGGTGTGGCTGAGTTCACACTCGCAGGCGGCAGCGGCCCGTTTCGGATTACGACGGGGCCGGACGGCAACCTGTGGTTCACGGAGCTCAACACCAACAAGATCGGTCAGTTGACAACCGCCGGCGTGCTCACGGAATTCACGATCCCGACGGCTGCGAGCGGCCCTTACGCCATCACCGTAGGCCCCGACAAGAATCTGTGGTTCACCGAGTCGAATGCCAACAAGGTTGGCCGCATCACCACCGCCGGCGTGATTACCGAATACACCGTACCCACCGCAGGACCATTCGTGAGCGGCATCACCGCAGGGTCGGACGCAGCGCTGTGGTTCTTGGAGGTGAGTGCCAACCAAGTCGGGCGGATTACCGTCGGTGGTGTGGTGACGGCGGAACTGGCGATTCCCACCGGTGCCAGCAGTCCCGTCGGGATAACGACCGGGCCGGACGCCAACCTGTGGTTTACAGAGTCGGCTGCGCAGCGGATCGGGCGGGTGAAGCTGGACACGGACGGCGATAAGGTCGCCGATGTCTTGGACAATTGTCCGGCTATCAGCAACGCGAGTCAGGCAGACGCCGATGGGGACGGTGTCGGCGACGCCTGCGACAATTGCCCGAAAGCCGCCAACACAGATCAACACGACTTTGATGGCGACGGCGTCGGCGACGCCTGCGACAATTGTCCTTTGCTCTCCAACCCGAACCAAGCGGACACCGACGCTGACGGCATCGGCACTGCCTGCGACAACTGCCCGAACGACATCAACCCCGCGCAAAGCGACATCAACGGCAACGGCAAGGGCGATCTGTGCGACACCGGCGCGCCGGCGCCGCTCACTCTCACCTCCGTCAAGCTCAAGGCCGACAACCCCGCCAAAGCCCAGAACCAGGGTTCGATCACGATCACCGGAGTGCTCCAAGGCAGCCAGTTGTTGGTGCCACTCGACACGCTCCTCGTGTATGGACCTGCCGGGCTTACGGTGACGCTCAGCGGCGCCGGCCTGCTGGCACCGGAACCGATCGTGTTGCCCTACCCGCGTTGCTTGACGCCGAGTAAGGGGCACATCGAGTGCGCCAGTGACAGCAACTCGGCGCGCTTCGTCAGGAAGTCGAACGGCGACTACAGCCTCCACATCCAGGCGAAGAACCGGGCGTTCGTGCCGCCGCTGAGCAGCGCCGGCATCTCGGTGGTGTTCTCCACCTCTTTTGATTGGAGTGATACGATTCCGACGTGCAGGCCAACGGCCTCGAAGAAGCAGGATAGCACCACCTGCAAATAGACGGACGCGAGTCCCGCGGCGGGCTCAGTAGCCGTGCAAGTCGGCGAAGCGGTTGCGGTGGTACGGCGCATCGCCGAAGGTGATTTCGGCGGCGCGCGCGCGCTTGATGAAGAAGCCGACGTCGTGTTCGTCGGTCATGCCGATCCCGCCGTGCATTTGCACGGCCTCGTTGCCGATGAGCACGAAGGCGTCAGAGCAGCGAGCCTTGGCGAGCGCCGCGAGCTGCGGCACGTCGGGGCGGCCTTCGTCGAGCGCCTTGTGTGCTGCCAGTACCGCCGAACGCGCCAGCTCCGTCTCGATGTACATCTTCGCGGCACGGTGCTTGAGGGCCTGGAATGTACCGATCAGGACGCCGAACTGCTTGCGTGTCTTGAGATACTCGAGCGTCATTTCCAGCGCCGCCGTCATGCTACCGAGCATCTCGGCGCACAGGCCGATGGTGGCCCGATCCACGGCAGCGGCGAGCGGGGGGGCGCCCGCACCGACGGTCCCGAGCACATCGGCCTCGCGGGCGTAAACGTCTTGGATGCGCACCAGAGCGACGTTGCGTGAGTCGATACGCCACTGGCGTTCGATGGACAGGCCGGCGGCCTGGGTGTCGACGAGGAACAGTGTGATGCCGGCGCGGTCCGCGACGTCGCCGCCGGTACGCGCCGGGATGATGAGTCGGTCGGCGCCCGCGCCATCGAGCACCTGGGTCTTCGTCCCGTGCAGCCGCCAGCCGTCGCCACTCCGCTCGGCACGGGTTTCGACGTGCAGGGGATTGTAGCGGCCGCGCGGTTCTTGATGTGCCAGCGTCACCCGCAGTTCGCCATTGATCAGCGGCGGGAGTAACGCGGCGCGCTGCGTCGCCGAGCCGGCGGAGGCGATCGTCATTCCGCCGAGCAACACTGCCGATAGCAGCGGTTCGGGCATCAGACCACGCCCCAGCTCTTCGAGAACGACCATCAGGTCGGTGTACCCCAGCGCCATGCCACCGTACTCTTCCGCGAAGACGATGCCCAGCCAGCCGAGCTTGGCCATCTCGCTGTACAGTTCGCGCGAGTAGCCGAGCCGAGCGTGGCTGTCGCGCACGGCGCGGATGCGGCGGAGCGACGAGTTCTTGGTGACGAACTCGCGCGCGGTTTGTTGCAGCAGCTCTTGCTCTTCGGTGAGGACCAGATCCATCGGAGGGTTCCTGTGGGGGCCTCAGTCGGGGAGTCCGAGGACGCGCTTGGCGATGATGTTGAGTTGAATCTCCGACGTGCCGCCTTCGATCGAATTCCCGCGTGACCGCAGCCAGTCGCGGGTCAACGTCAGCTCGTCGTCGTCAAAGCCCGGGCCGTCCCAACCCAGGGCCTGCGGGCCGGCAATGGAGACCATCAACTCGCGCCGTCGCATGTTGGTTTCGGTGCCGTAGTACTTGAAGATCGAGGTTTCAGGGCCAGGCTTGTGGCCGGCCTTCATAGTGTCCTGGGAACGCTTGAGCGTCAGATCGAGGCAGGCTTGATCCATGTCGACCTGGGTGATGCGATCGCGGATGGTGGGATCGGCGATGCGCGACTCGCTGTCGGCGATGTGGCGGCGTGCCAACCGCAGCAGCGGGTTGCCGGGTTGACGGTCCTTGAAGATGTCGGCGATCATCGTTCGCTCGTGGCCCAGCAGCGCCTTCGCCATGGCCCAGCCGCCATTGATGCGGCCGACCACCTGTGAGCGCGGCACGCGGACATTGTCGAGGAACGTCTCGCAGAACGGTGAGGAGCCGCTGATCAGGCGAATCGGCTTGACGCTGACGCCTGGGCTGTCCATGTCCATCAGCAGGAACGTGATGCCCTCCTGCTTCCTGGCGTCCGGGTCGGTGCGCACCAGAATGAACATCCAGTCCGCCTTGTCCGCGTAGGACGTCCAGATCTTTTGTCCGTTGATGATGAAATCGTCGCCGTCGAGCACGGCCCGCGTCTGCAGCCCGGCGAGGTCGGACCCGGCCCCAGGTTCCGAGTAGCCCTGGCACCAACGGATCTCGCCGCGGATGATCGGCGGGAGATGGATGCGCTTGAGTTCCTCGCTGCCTTCCTGCAGCAGCAACGGTCCGATCATCGTCAACCCGAAGCCGACGAGCGGCGGACGCAACCCGAGCTTGGCCATCTCCTGGCTGAGAACCTGGGCTTCGGCCTTGCTCAACCCGCCACCGCCGTACTGCCTCGGCCACGTCGGCGCCGTCCACCCACGCTCGGCCATGACGTCGAGCCAGTGCTTGACGTCGGGCGGGTAGACCGCCTTGCGCCCGCCCCAGCACGCGTCGTCGGTGGTCCGCAGCGGTGCGTACATCGACTGCGGCGCGTTGCTCTTCAGCCACTGTCGCGTCGCTTCGCGAAACTGCTCGAGAGTATCCATGCGCTATGTTTCGCCCGGTCGCTGGGCAAATGCAACGGGGCCGTTCTTCCTCGCGTCCTGGGCGTGGCTCTGCCGTTCGGTGCAAGGCGTCGGACCTGGACTCCCCGCTTCGACACTGCAGCGGCGTGCGATCGTGATTCCTCAGCCCCTACGGTTCCTGGCCGCCATCGAGCGCCAGGATTGCGGCGCGGGTGTCGGTGTAGTCGGCGACGAAGGCGTCGAAGAACTCTTCACCAAGGGCGCGTTCCTCGGCACGCACGTCGGCATTGTGTTTACCGGCGAGGGCGTCCCCGATGCGGGCTAGAAGGGCCAGTGCCGGTGCGTAGACGAGTTCGGCGCCGGCGCTGCCGGCGAATTGGTACATCCCGCTGGGCACCCGCCGCGAGGTGAGGTGCACGGCCAGCCCGCCGTGCCCCGTGGCCAACGCGTGCAGGAACGTGCCCGCAATCAGGTCGATTGCCTGGCGGATCCCGGGCGGAGCAACCAGTTCGGGAACGGTGTTCATCCGACTCTCGAACACCACTGCCTCCCGGTCCCGTTGGTACGTCGTCGTGAACCCGAGGTTGGCCAAGCCGAAGTCTAGGTAGAAGCCGGTAACCCGGACTGCGGCGAGTGTGCGGTACCTCCCGTGATCGATTGCGTTTAGCCTCACCCCTTCGCCCACCGGCTGCAAGGAGGTGCTGAAGGGTGTGAGCCGGCCGTCCCGGACCATTAGAGAGATGCGGATGTGTCCGTGGTCGAAGGCGGTGCGCAGCCATTCGTTGCCGTCCGCATCGAGCACCGTGGACTGCATGGTCACGGCCGCGGCGAGAGTACGATAGAAAGCGGCGAACCGCGGATACTTCTGCAGTGCGTCCAGCCGCGCCTCTACGTCGAGGTTCAACAGCACGACCGGCCCGGCAGGCGATTGGAACTCGTCCAGCAGGTTGTGGAACTGCAGATACGCGTGCAGCTTGGTCGCCACGTGCGGCATGTCACGATGCAAGCGGTCGAGTATGGCGTGGTCATGCTGATTGAATGCGCCGGGCGCCGTGTCCCACGGCGGGCGCAGGTCTCCGTAACACTCGGCGAGAGCGGCGGCCACAACGTCCACCAGCGCGCCCAGGTCGAGTGTATCGAGCAGCAGCTCCCCGCCGAGCGTTCCGATCACGCTCGAGGGCGCCGGCGCGGCTGATCCGTCTGCCGGCTGCAGGGCGAAGCGACCCGAAAAGCGCTCCGCCGTCTCGGGGCTCCGATAGTGGTTGGTGAGCTCGTAGAAGTAGTCAGCGGGACGCGGGGCGCCGACGACCGAAATCTGATGGGTCCCGTCGGGCCGGACGCTCCACGGAATGCTGCGGCGTGCGTATAGGGCCGCGGCACGAATCACGGTCGACTGCCGCGGCGGCATTTCGGCAATCACCCGCTCGAGCGCCGTATCGATCTCCGGGTGGAAGAAGATCTTGCGCTGAAAGGCCAGCTGACGGTCCAGGATTGCCACGGCGCGGGCCGCACGCGCCGGCCCCGGCGGCGCCAGCTGAACGACGGGGGCGAAGAGCGTCTGACCGACAGGCGCAAATCCCGGTGGCCGGGAGGTCGCCACAGCACCGGCAGCGGTGGCCGGAGCCTCCGTTCCCGTGGACGTTGCGGCGCCGGCGCACGCGCCGAGGGCAGTGACGATCAGCACCAACCGGAGCCTACCCTGCGGGCGACGCAGCGGCTGCGGGCACGTTGCGCACGGGGCTGTCTTGTCGGCTCTGCGGGGGGCCATGCCGGATGTTGGTCACATGCCACCCAAGGCTTTTCAAGACTTGCTTGCGACAACCCTGACTGAGAAGAATTCCGAGGAACGAGAGAAGATTGCGGGTGGGCTACGCGCCGTCCGAACTCGACCCCCTGGGCCGACAATTGCTTATGGGATGAGGTGCCCTGGTGGAGCCCAGACCATGTTCAACCTGTTGAATCTCTCACGCACCACCAAATCCCTCGCCGAGGTGACGGCGCGCGCCCATGAGGTTCCCCCCCGCAGGGTTGGCGTCGACCCGGCTGGGGTCGAGGAAATCTGGCGGTCGGTCGAACGCTTCTACCGCACGGGTCTGCAACCCGCGCTGCAACTTTGCGTGCGGCGCCGCGGTGAGGTGCTGATCGACCGCGCCATCGGGCATGCCTTCGGCAACGGGCCGGCCGATCCGCCGGAGGCACGCAAGGAACTGGTCACGACCGACACGCCCTTTTGCCTGTTCTCCGCCTCCAAGGCGGTCACGGCGATGGTCGTGCATCTGCTCGACCAGAAGCACCTGCTGCACGTCAACGACCCGGTGAGCGAGTACATCCCGGAGTTCGCGAAGCACGGCAAGAAACGCGTAACCATCGAGCATGTACTGACGCACCGCGCCGGCATCCCCAACATGCCGCCGGAGGAAATGCAGCTCGACAACCTCGCGACGCCCGAGCACATCGTGCAGCTCCTGTGCGATGCGGAGCCGACGTGGACGCCCGGGCGGCGACTCGCCTACCATGCGATCACCGGCGGTTTCATCTTGGGCGAGGTGGTGCGGCGGGTCACGGGCAAGAGCATCCGCGCCGTGCTCGATGCCGAGATCCTCAAGCCGCTCGGCTTCCGTTGGATGACCTACGGCGTGCAGCGGCGCGATGTGCCGAAGGTGGCGCGCAACTACTTCACCGGTCCGCGGCCGTTGCCGCCGTTCGCGGCCCTGGCGCGCCGCGCCTTGGGCGTCGAGTTCGCCGACGTTGCCGAGCTGGCCAATGACCCCCGGTATCTGACCGCGATCATTCCGGCGGGCAACGTGGTGTCCAGCGCCAACGAGCTGAGCCGCTTCTTTCAGTTGCTCCTCAACGAGGGCGAGTTGGACGGCATCCGCATCTTCGAACCGCGCACGATCCACCGCGCCACGTCGGAGCAATCATACCTCGAGTTCGATCTCACCCTGAGTGTGCCAACGCGCTATTCCATGGGCTTCATGCTCGGTGGTTTTGGCTTCTATGGGCCGGACACGGCGCAGGCATATGGCCATCTCGGCTTCATCAACATCATCGCCTGGGCCGACCCGGAGCGGCAGGTGGCCGCCGCGCTGACCAATAGCGGCAAGCCCCTGTTCCTCGCGGAGCTCTACTTCCTCTACGACATCATGCGACAGATCGGCCGCGCGTGCCCAAAGGAGAAGGCTGTCGAGAGCGGCACACGTCGCACCGCCAAGCGCTTGCGTTCCGCAATCACCTCGTCCGCCAGACGCCGGGCGGAAACCGTCGGCCCGAGGCTGGCTGCCACTCCGGGGGCGTAAGCGCTGGTTACTTGGCGCGCGACAGGTACTCGCCCGACTCGGTGTCGACGCGGATGATATCACCGACGGCGACGAAGCCCGGGACCTGGACAACGGCGCCGGTCTCGACCGTGGCGGGTTTGAGGACGTTGGTGACCGTGGCGCCCCGCAAGGCAGGCTCTGTGTGGGTGACCTCGAGGTCGACAGTCTTTGGCAGTGACACGCCCATCGGGTTGCCTTCGTAGAACTCGACCATGACGTGCAGGTTGGGCTTGAGGTAGTTGACCGTGTCCCCGAGGGCTTCGGAATTGAGCACGATCTGTTCGAACGTCTCGCTGTTCATGAAGTGATACTCGTCGTCCGAATTGTAGAGGAACTCCATGTCGTGCTGCTCGAAGGTTACCCGTTCGACCTTGTCCTCTGAGCGGAAGCGGTTCTCCAACTGCGTGCCGGAACGCAGGTTGCGCAGCTTCGTTTGCACCATGCCGCGCCAGTTTCCAGGGGTGACGTGGACGACGTTCATGACCCGGAACAGGTCATTCTGGTGCTTGACGATCATACCAGCACGCAGCTGGGTTGCAGGGATCAGCATTGCTCAATGGCTCCTTGACTTGTTTCGGCGGCAGAGCGGTTTCCTAGCATCGGATGCTGTGGGTCGCAACCATTGGGTCTGAGCAACATTGGGTCCGGGCGTGAGACGAGGATGAGAAACGTCATTGACCGCCACTGCGCCGGCGAGTAGGAAGTTCGGTCACTCAAGGAACGCACCATGGCCAAGAAGAAGAACGAACCAACGCCGACCCGTCTGTCCGGCGAGGACCTTACGTTCTGGTGGACCGATTCGCCGATGCAGCCCACCACCATGGCGATGCTCATGGTACTGGATCGCGTTCCTGACGAGCCGCGGTTGCGGCTGGCGTTCGAGCGGGCCGTGGAGGCGGTGCCGCGCCTAGCCGAACGCGTGGTGGATGCGCCGCTCGATCTGACGCTGCCGCAGTGGCAACGCGATCCGACCTTCGATCTCGACTACCATGTGCGCCGCCACGCGGTCGCCGGCGCCGCTGATCTCGACGAGCTGTTTCGCGAGATCGGGCCGACCTACGAAGCCCCCTTCGACCGCTCGCGACCGCTGTGGGAAGCCCGTATCTTCGACCATGTTGGTCCCGACGGACAAGCCGCGCTGTTCTTCAAGCTGCACCACGCCGTCGCCGACGGCGTCGGGGGCAATGCCATCTTCGGAGCGATGACGGACTGGACCCGTGACGGTGACAGCGGCCAACCGGTGCCACATGTGGCCCGGGGCCCGTGGCCGGACCCGCCCTCCTTGGGCTCGCAGGTCGTCGATGCGCTGCGTGACCGGGTGCAACTCGATCTGCAGCGCGCCCGCACCCTGGCGGACACCGTGGTGGACACGGTGCGCCACCCTCAAAAGCTGCAAACGGCACTGGAGGCTCTGCGCTCGATCGTCGATACCGTACAGTTCGACAGTCACTCCCCGTTGAAGCGCTTCGGTCGCTGCCGGCGTCTGAGCGGTCTCTCCGTGCCGTTCGAGGACGTGCGCCGCATCAAGCATGCGCTCGGTGGGTCGATGATCGACGTCATCCTGACCATCATGGCAAGGGCCATCGGCAAGTGGCACGTGGCGCATCGGCTGCATGCAGTGAAGGAGTTGATGACACTGGTCCCGGTGAACCTTCGCAAGCCGGAGGAGTGGTCGGAGAAGGCGCACGTCGGCAATGTCGCGACGGGAATCCTGGTGCCGCTGCCGATCCGCATCGTTGACCCCTTGAAGGCGTATCGCGAGATCCACAAGCGCATGGAAGCAAAGAAGGCGGATCCCGCATCGGCAGCGTCGCCGCTCCTCGCCGATGTGCTCAGCGTTCTGCCCCGCCAGTTCGTGACCTGGATGGCAGAGTCGACCTTCGGCAACGTCGACTTCATCGTCACCAACGTTCCCGGCATCCTGGCGACGCGCTATCTGGCAGGCGCGGAGATTCTCGCGGCCTATCCGTTCGCTCCGGTGGCCAAACGCAGTCCGGTGAGCGTGGCGCTCTACGGCTACCGGGACCAACTCTACATTGGGCTAGATTCGGACGACACGTCCATGCCGGACGTCGACCGCTTCAAGGAGATGATTTGCGGCGCGTTCACGGAGCTGCGCGCGGCCGTTGACGGCAGGCGTCCGGGGCGCAAGGACCGCGCCGGCAGCGCACGGCGCGCCGCACTGGAGTAGGGCGGTGCGGAGCCGGTGGTCCAGACTGGTACGCTTGACTTCCAATTGAAAATGAGTTTCAAAATCTTCTGGGGCTATGTTTACCTCCTGGATTTCCATGCTTGCAGGTCGGTGTGCCACGGCACTACTCGTCTTCGTGGCCGCGGCGAGGGTGCAGGCCGCTCCGTCGCCCGCGACCGAGGAGGAGGTGCAGCGGTTGCTTACGCTGCTGTCCGCGGTCGGTGAGGAGTACCGCGAAGGTGTGCGCGACGGCACCGTCCTACGGCCACTGGAGTACGAGGAAGCGACGACGTTTCTGCAGGATGCACAGCAGCGCTTCGCGACGGTGGCGGCGGCCATGCCCGGGGAGCGCGTGGACCTGACGCCGCTGTTTGCCGATGCCGCCACCGCGCTGGGGCAGAAGCGTTCCGAAGACCAGGTGGCCGCCCGGCTCACGGCGCTGCGCCAGCGCATCGTGGCCGTCACCGGGGTGGCGGAAAAAGTCTATCCTCCCGCTGCACCGTCGGTCGAATCCGGAAAGGCGCTGTTCAAGGAGTATTGCGTCGCCTGTCACGGCGAACGCGGCGACGGCAAGGGGCCGAGCGCGGCGGCGCTCAATCCGCCGCCGGCGAACTTTACCGATGCACCCTTCATCCGCGGTGAGACGCCGTATGACTTCTTCCATGTGATCAGCCTCGGCAAGAGCCACACGGCAATGCCCGCATGGGGTGAGGTGCTATCGGTCCAGGAACGCTGGGACCTCGTCAGCTACCTGTGGACGTTGGCGCCGGGTGCAGCCGGGATCGCCGAAGGGCAGGGGGTCTACCTCACGCAATGCGCCTCCTGTCACGGAGCGACGGGCAACGGGCAGGGGACATTCGCCAATCTCCTGGTGTCCGGCGCTCGCGATTTGAGCACGCCGCAGGCGCTGGCTCGCAAACCCGACGCCGAGCTGTTCGCCGCGACCACGACCGGGATTGGTGGAACCCCAATGCCGTCGTTCGCGCACACGTTGACGGACGACGACCGGTGGAAGGCCGTTGCGTTCCTGCGCCTCCTCTCACACGGCGGGCCCGGACATACTGCGTCGGGTGGAACGAGCGGCGAGGGAGATGCGGCGAAGCGCTTTTCGGGCTTACTGCGCCTGCTCGGTAGCACGTACGAACGCGCCTGGAGCGACGGCCACATCACCAACGCAGCGGAGTACAACGAAGCCAGCGTGCTCGCGCAGCAGATGGCTGGCGCCGCCGACACGCTCGCCGCGCAGATCGCCGACGCCAGCGGCGGCACGCAGTTGCAAGCGGCCGCCCGTGCCCTCGACTCGCAGGTGCGTGAGCGCGCGGCCCGCGCGGCTGTGAGCGCCTCGATTGCGCGTCTGGATGCCCTGATTGAGGAGCACGCGCAACAATGGCGTGCAGCCGGCGGCGACGGGGCGCGAGCCGCCGTCACACCCAATGCCGTGGACACGACACTGAGCGAAAGCGCGCGGTTGCTCGATACGGCGCTGGCGGCGTACGCGCGCGGCGAGAGCCAGGCAACGGCATTGGCCGGCGATGCCTACCTGCAGTTCGAGCCCCTCGAACCGCACCTTGGTGCCGTCGACCCGGGCTTGAAGGGCGGCATCGAAGAGCGCTTCCTGCGCTTGCGCCAAGCGCTGCGCACCGCGGGGAACGAGGCCGACGTCAAACGGCTGGCCAACGCCCTCGACGCGGACTTCACAGCTGTCCGTGCCGCCCTACAGCCACACACCAGCCATTCCGCGCTGTTCATGCAGTCGGCAACCATCATTCTGCGCGAAGGCTTCGAGGTTGTCTTGGTCATCGGTGCGCTGCTTGCCTACGTCGTCAAGGCTGGCAGCCCGGCGATGCAACGACCGGTCCTTGCAGGCACGGCAGTGGGTATCGTTGCCAGCCTGGCCACTGCAGCGGCTTTGCAGGAAGTGCTGCGTTCCTATCCGAGCTCCTCCGACGTGCTCGAGGGCATTACCATGCTGCTGGCAGCGGCGGTGCTGTTCTTCGTCAGCTACTGGCTCGTGTCGAAGTCGGAGGCCGACAAATGGCAGCGCTACATCCGCGGTAAGGTGCATCACGCACTGAGCAACGGGCGCAGCGTCGCGCTGGCGAGTGCGGCGTTCCTGGCGGTGTACCGCGAGGGATTCGAAACGGTGCTCTTCTACCAGGCCCTGTACGGCAGCGCGCCAGCTGCGTCGATGACGATCACTGGCGGCTTTGTGGCCGGGACAGTTGCACTAATCATCGTGACGGTCCTGTTCCGCCGCTTCCAGGTGCGGATCCCCATCCGCCAGTTCTTCTTCGCGACCGGGTTGCTGTTGTATGTCATGGCAGCGATCTTCGCCGGCCAGGGGGTGCATGAGTTGCAGGATGCCGGCATCGTCGCGGTCACGCCGCTCAACGGAGTCCCAACGATCGAAGTGCTCGGCATCTATCCAACCGCGCAGTCGCTGGCACTGCAAGCCGTGTTAGTCGTGCTGCTCGTCTACGCGACAGCCGTGACGCTCCAAGCGTCACGCCGCGGCGCCGCAGCGGGGGAGGGCGGAGAGATCCTCGCCGAGGTGCGTGCGCTGCGCGCGGCCCTCGACGCGCTGTGCGGCGAGATCCGTGTACGTCCGAGCGTCACCTCTGGGATGCAGGGTGAGCGATTGCAAGCGCTGTTGCTGCGCGCGGAGCAGTTGGTCGGCGACCTGCAACCCAAAGCCCCGGCAAACGGCCGGCGCAACGGCCACTGAATCGCAGCGTGATTGGAGCGGCGGCGCTAGCGCGCAGACGCCCGATCTCCTCCGGCCCCGCTGTTCAGAACAGAGTCCCTACGAATCGCTCGAGTTCAATGTTGGCCTTCAGAATCACTTGATCCGAGCCACGCGTGAGACCGATGCCCGGGCCGACATTGTACTCAATACCGCCGCCGAGTTCGCCGCGGACGACCGGGAAGATGTAGTGCTGCTGGTCGTGGAGCGGGTCGCTGTCGTCGATCAGGCCGATTCCCCCGTAGAACTCGACTCCAGGTGAGATCCATCGCGAGTAGTTGTAGTAGGTCCCGGCGGCGTAGCCGAACTCGAACCCCTTGTTCTTGTCGGGGCCGACGAAGATCGCCTTGACGAACTTGGGATTCAGATCGATTTCCAGCCGCCCGATGTCCTTCTCGATGATCGGTTTGAGCTCTAGTTCCAGCTCGCTCTCATCGAACTGCGGCGTGCGGTTCCACTCGAGCTCGACGTACCAGCCAAGGTCCACTGGCAATTGGCCCTGCTCGAACAGGCTTCCCCGCAACCTGTATTTGGAACCGGCATACTGCAGCGACGAGCCGTTGGGGTGTGCCAGATTCAGGTATGCGGCGCCTTCGATCTTGTCGGTGAAACCGTATGTCAGTTCGAGCGCCGTGCGGTACATCTTGTCGCTCGGGTACTCGCCACTGGAAGTGCCCGCGTCCCCCTCCGAGTGGCCGTCGGGGATGAAACTGTTCAGGGACTCCAGTTCCGCCACCCCCTTGCCGATGGTCTGATAGGGATACACTTCGAACTCGAAGGGATCGACCTGCGCCAACACGGGGGGGGCAAAAATCGCAATTGCGAACGCCGTCAAGATAGCCTTTGGTGACACATCAGTCTCCTGTCCGATTTCCCCTTCACGGTGGCGTCCGGTTGGCTTCCTGACTTGCCCAACGGGTGATGACTGTTTGCTGGTCACGGTTGAGTCGCCCGTCAGGGTGCAGAACGCCGTAGTACCAGGGAGCCATGTCGCCACGCGCGAGGGACTCGATGATTTGATTGAGCTTGTGCTTTTCGGTTTCCGGGTCGGAGGCGTAGTCGGCCCATTCCGAGAAATTGAGCCGGCGCCGCCCTTCGCCGACATCGTGAACGATCAACCAGGAGAACGGCGCGACGCCGCTGTACCAGGCCCAGCGCGTCTCGTTGGAATGGCAGTCGAAACAGGCGCGTCGTAGCAGATCGTTGACGTCGGGCGGTGCGCCGAGGTCGCTGTGAACCGGAGGGTTGGTTCGCTCAGGTGCCACGAATTGGATGGCGGCAAAAATGGCTGCCAACGCGCCAACGATTGCTGTCCTGCGCTGCACGCTACCTACTGGACGATGATCGAGCCCTCGGGGGTCTCGTGATGAAAGTCGTCGAAGAACTTGTACGTACCGGGTGCCAACGCCGGCATCAACACCGTAATCGTCCCGCCCGGCTGCACGACACGCTCGCGGTGCAGCTCGAAACTCTCGAACTCGATGGCTGTTTCTTCCTCGCTCGTCACGTGCAGCGCGAACGGTCGGTTGGCCGGAACCCGCAACTCGGACGGCTCGAAGCGCCCGTCGTGTGCGCGGATGTTGAAGACCAAAGCATCGTCGCCCGCGCGGGCGATACCGGGGACCACCGCGCCGGCGAGGGCGGCGAGGACTAGAAAACGGGCGCGTCGAAGGGGCATGGGATCGGCGACTCCTGATATTGAATATCGTTTTCAATACCGCCAGCGGTGGAAGTTGTCAAGCAGCTGGCGCGCCGTCACGGCGGGCGACGCCCGCGGCGGCGGAACCCGCCTAGCGATCGCGCCGCCGGGGCCGCGCCTGGCACGCCGGGCGGCCCACGCTGTCGACCCCGCGCAGGCGGAAGAGCTGCTGCTCGATGCGCGCGTCGGCTTTGGTGAGCAGCGCCTTGCTGCCGCCGTACTTCTCGATCATGTAGCTGAGGTCGCCGAGATCGTGAATGAGCAGTTGCACGGCGCGTTCGCGCTCGGTCTCCCCCTTGAGGGCGGCAAGCAGGTCGAGAACGAGATCCTCGATCTCCGAGCCCTCGATGGCCAGGGCGATTTCGAACGCCCGCGGCAGCGTCAGCCCGTGCGCCGCCTCGGCTTCCGCGGTGGTGAGCAGCTCGCGGAAGCGCAGGACGTGCTCGCGTGTCAGCGCCGGTGCGGCCGGCAAGGTGCGCTCAGGCGCGCTCCCCAGAAGGCCGGCGACCAGCGCGAGGGCGCCGAAGTGCCGCGACTCGTGCTGCGCCATCTCGAACCAGAAGCGGCGCACTTCCTCCGGCTGCGGAAAGAGGGCCTCGAAGCGGCAGTAGAGCTGCATCGTCCGCCGTTCCAGGTCCATTGCCACCTCGATGAGTTTGCGGAGCAACTCCGGCGGGCGCTGCTTCCCAGCCGTGCGCCGGGGGGGCGTGCGGGTCGACGTCATGGGCGGCTTCTAGCACGTCGCTCCGTCGAGGTTCTAGCGGAGAGATTTCAGGAGGCATATTGATAATGAGTTTCAACTTCACTATAGTTGGGACCGTTGGGAGGAGGGCGAGCAGGTATGATCGTCTGTCAGTGTGTTGGCGTCAGCGACAGCATGATTCGCAGGTTGATCGCCGCCGGGGCATCGAGCGTTGCCGAGATTACGCGCCGCTGCGGTGCCGGCCGCTGCTGTGCCCCCTGTCGCGAAGAAATCGCTTCCTTGCTATACCATGCGTCTACGGCGCCAGCATCGGGACGCGAGCTTTCAGCCCCTGAGTGCGCCTAAAGCGTTCGGCCCGCCAGGCCGATGGAGGGAAAGGGCGATGAAGGGGAACGCCAAGGTGATCGAAGCGCTCAACGATGTCCTCACCGCCGAACTCACCGGGATCAATCAGTACTTCATTCACGCCAAGATGTGCGAGAACTGGGGTTACAAGCGGCTGGCGGAGATCAACCGCAAGGAAGCCATCAGCGAGATGAAGCACGCGGATGAGGTCATCGAACGAATTCTCTTCCTCGACGGCGTACCCAACATGCAGCGCCTCAGTAAGGTCCGTGTCGGCGAAACCGTGCCGGAGCAGCTCAAGCTGGATCATGGTCTCGAGTTGGAAGCCGTCAGCCGCTTGAACAAGGGCATCGCGCTGGCCGTTGACGTTGGCGACAACGGCACGCGCGAGTTGCTCGAAGACATCTTGGTCTCCGAGGAAGAGCACGTCGATTGGCTCGAAGCCCAGAGCGAGCTGATTAAGCAGGTCGGCGAGCAGAACTATCTCGCCCAACAGATCCGCGACGCGTAACGGCTCCTGGCCGCGCCGCACTCCACAAGTTGCGAATCACTACACGATGCGACCCCTTGTCGGGTAGGGGGGCGTGTATTAGATTCCGCCCATGACCGCACCGGAAGAAGGGGAGGAAGAAGCCAAGGAACAGCGCTTCTTCACACTCGAAGACGACCTCAGCGATATCACCATCCCGACTGAGCTGCCGATGCTGCCACTGCGCGGGGTGGTGATCTTCCCGTCCGCCATTGTGCCGTTGCTGATCTCGCGAGCCGGCTCGCTGAAGGTCGTCGAGCAAGCCTTGGCCGGCGATCGCATGCTGGGCGTCGTGGCGCAGAAAAATCCTGAGGACGAGGAACCCGATGCCACCGGCTTGTTCACACGCGGTACCGCCGGCCGCATCCTGAAGATGCTGAAGTACCCGGACAACAGCGTTCGCATTCTGGTGCAGGGGCTGCGCCGCATCGAAATCGTCGAGTACGTTCAGTACACGCCTTTCTACCGCGCACGTGTGCGCCATCTGACCGATATTCAGGCGACCTCCAAGGACCTCGAGGCAATGCAGGCGCACATGGTGAACCAGTTCGCCAAGTTCGTCTCTATGATCCCCTACCTGCCCGATGAGCTGCAGGTGGTGGTGATGAACATCAAGGATCCGGGCAAGGTCACCGATCTCATCGCCTCGAACCTCAACATCTCGCTGGAGGAGAAGCAGGACCTGCTGAGCACCCTGGAAGTACGGCAGCGCGTCGAGAAGCTGTCGACCATCCTGAACCGCGAGATCGAACTTTTGGAACTCGGGCAGAAGATCCAGTCGCAGGTCCAGACCGAGCTGTCCAAGAACCAGAAGGAGTTCTATCTGCGCCAGCAGATGCGCGCCATCCAGAAGGAGCTGGGCGAGGGCGACGCACGCGGTGCAGAGATCGACGAACTGCGCCAGAAAATGGAGGAAGCGCAGTTACCGCCGGAAGCGCTCAAGGCGGCGGAGGCCGAGCTGGAACGCCTGCGCATCATTCCGCCGGAATCGGCTGAACACACGGTGGTGCGCACCTACCTGGAGTGGCTCGTCAACCTGCCGTGGGCGAAGTCGACGGAGGACAACCTCGATATCCCGCACGCCCGGCGGGTGCTGGACGAAGACCACTACGATCTGGAGAAGATCAAGGACCGCATCCTCGAATACCTGGCCGTGCGCCAACTCAAGAAGGACACCAAGGGTCCAATCTTGTGCTTCGTCGGCCCCCCGGGCACCGGCAAGACGTCGCTCGGCCGCTCGATCGCGCGCGCCATGGGCCGCAAGTTCGTGCGCTTGTCCTTGGGTGGCATCCGTGACGAGGCGGAGATCCGCGGCCACCGCCGGACCTACATCGGCTCGCTGCCCGGGCGCATCATCCAGAACCTGCGCAACGCCGGATCGAACAATCCCCTCTTCATGCTCGACGAGATCGACAAGCTGGGTGCCGACTTCCGCGGGGATCCGGCCTCGGCGTTGTTGGAGGTGCTCGACCCCGAACAGAACAACTCCTTCAGCGATCACTACCTCGACGTGCCATTCGATCTCTCCAAGGTCATGTTCGTCACCACGGCGAATCTGCTCGATCCGATTCCGCCGCCGCTGCGCGACCGCATGGAGATCATTGAGCTGGCGGGCTACACCGAGGAGGACAAGCTCGAGATCGCGCGCCGCCACCTGATTCCCAAGCAGAGAAGGGAAAACGGCTTGCAAGAGGGGCAGGTCAATTTCACCACGGAAGGCCTGCTGCACGTGATCCGCCACTACACGCGCGAGGCCGGTTTGCGCAACCTCGAGCGCGAGATCGGCAGCCTCTGCCGCAAGGTGGCACGCGGCATCACCGAGGGGAAGACGGAACCGGTCACCATCGATCCCGCGAAGGTGCACGAGTTACTCGGCCCCGAGCGCTTCTTCTCGGAAATCGCCGAGCGTACCCAGGAACCGGGTGTCGCCATCGGTCTGGCGTGGACGCCGATGGGCGGCGACATCATGTTCATCGAGGCGACCAAGATGGGCGGCAAGAAAGGGCTCACCCTGACCGGCCATCTCGGAGAGGTCATGAAGGAGTCGGCGCAGGCCGCGCTCAGTTACGTGCGCGCGCGCGCCGAGCGGTTGGGAATTGCGCCCGATTTCTTCGACAACCTCGACTTGCACATTCACGTCCCGGCTGGTGCCGTGCCGAAAGACGGTCCATCCGCCGGGGTCACGATTGCGACGACGCTGGCCTCGCTGCTCACTGGACGCCTTGTGCGACACGACATCGCCATGACCGGCGAGATCACCCTGCGCGGCAAAGTACTCGCGGTGGGCGGGATCAAAGAGAAGGTGTTGGGGGCGCGGCGCGCCGGAATCACGACCATCATCCTCCCGAAGCGCAACGAGAAGGACCTGGAGGATATTGCCGAGCCGGTCCGCAAGGAAATGCGGTTCATCTTCGTAGAGACCATGGACGATGTCCTCGAGTACGCCCTCGAGCCCGACGAACTGGCGCAGCAGCTGCGCGCGGCGGCGGCGTCCTGAAGCGCAAGCCACGGGTCCGGTCTCTCCTGGCAATCGGAGCTGCAGAGATGCGCCTCCCGGTACTGATCGCGCTGCTCGCGTGCGCGGGTGCTGCTCAGGCGGCCGACATGCTGAAGGCGGGCGATCCCTTCCCGGCGTGGAGCCTGCTCGACCAGACGGGTGCGACAGTGACCTCGCGCGATCTCGCCGGCAAGACCTACTTGCTGTGGTTCTATCCGAAGGCCATGACGCCGGGGTGCACCGCGGAGGGGCAGGGGCTGCGTGACCACTTCACGGCATTCCGGTCGGCCGGCATCGAGATCATCGGCGTGTCGTTCGACGACCCGAAGGACAACGCAACCTTCGTTCAGCAACAGCAGTTCCCGTTTCGTCTGTTGTCCGATCGCGAGCGCACGCTGGCGGCAGCGGTCGGTGCAGCGGACTCACGCGACCAGCCGGTGGCGCGCCGCATTTCGTATCTTGTCGGTCCCGACGGCAAGGTGCGGCA
>DATKMS010000387.1:0-6744 GCA_035541735.1 Candidatus Margulisiibacteriota bacterium | reverse complement strand
GTATCCCGAGACCACCTTCGGTGGCTTCTTCGAGACCGAAGCGAGCTACACCGATCCGGAGGTGAAGGCGTTGATCGAAGCAAAGGGGTGGATGCTGTGGCCACCGATTCCCTACAGCTACGATACAGTCAGCCATGATCTGGCGACACCGGCGCCATCGCCACCAAGCTGGCAGCACTGGCTTGGCACCGACGACCAGGCGCGCGACGTCGTCGCGCGTTTGATCTACGGCTACCGTATCTCGGTGCTCTTCGGCTTGACGCTCACCATTTTCAGCTCGCTGGTCGGTGTCGCTGCCGGGGCGGTGCAGGGGTACTTCGGGGGTTGGATCGACTTGAGCTTCCAGCGTTTCATCGAGATCTGGTCTGGGCTGCCGACGCTCTACCTGCTGATCATCCTGGCGAGCATTGTGACGCCGAGCTTCTGGTGGTTGCTCAGCTTGATGCTGCTGTTCAGCTGGATGGCCTTGGTCAGCGTCGTGCGCGCCGAGTTCCTGCGCGGCCGCAACTTCGACTATGTGCGTGCCGCCCGTGCGCTCGGCGTCGGCGACCCGCGCATCATGTGGCGACACCTGCTGCCCAACGCCATGGTGGCGACAATCACCTTTCTGCCGTTCGTGACCAGCAGCGCGGTGACGACCCTCACCGCCCTCGACTTCCTCGGCTTCGGGCTGCCGCCCGGATCGCCGTCGCTGGGCGAGCTGCTGAAGCAGGGCAAGGACAACCTGCAGGCGCCGTGGCTCGGGTTCACCGGCTTCTTCGTGATTGCCTTGATGCTCAGCCTGCTGGTGTTCATCGGCGAAGCCGTGCGTGACGCCTTCGATCCGCGCAAGATCTTCAAGGCGACGCCCGAACCGGTGGCACTGGTGGCGCCGGGTGCCGCGGCGCAGGTGGCCCCGGTGGCGGCGGCAGCCGCCGACGCATTGCTCACCGTCGAGGCGCTGCGAGTGCGCTTCGGGGCCGGGCCTGCCGCCGTCGAGGCGGTGCGCGGTGTGTCGTTTTCGATCCGTCGTGGTGAGACCCTGGCGCTGGTGGGCGAGAGCGGGTCCGGAAAATCGGTCACGGCGCTCTCCATCCTGCAGCTGCTGCCGTATCCGCTGGCGAGCCACCCCAGCGGCAGCATTCGCTTCCAGGGTCGTGAGCTGGTTGGTGCCGATACCACGACCATGCGGGCGATCCGTGGCGACCGCATCGCGATGATCTTTCAGGAGCCGATGACGTCGCTCAACCCGCTGCACACGATCGAGCGGCAGGTCGACGAAACATTGCTCCTGCACAAGGGACTCGATCGTCAGGCGGCACGGGCCCGCACGCTGGAATTGCTGCACCTGGTCGGCATCGAAGAACCGGACCGCCGCCTCGGGGCGTACCCGCACGAACTGTCCGGCGGCCAGCGGCAGCGCGTCATGATCGCCATGGCGCTGGCGAACGAGCCGGACCTGCTGATCGCCGACGAGCCGACGACGGCGGTGGATGTCACCATTCAAGCGCAGTTGCTGGCGCTGCTCGCGGACCTGCAGAAGCGTCTCGGCATGGCGATGCTCTTCATCACTCACGACCTTGGGATCGTGCGCCGGATCGCCGACCGTCTCTGCGTCATGCAGCAGGGGCAGATCGTCGAGGCCGGCGACACGGCAGTGGTGCTCGGGCGCCCGCAGCATCCGTACACGCAACAGTTGCTGGCCGCGCAACCCAAGGGCGCGCCGCTGCCCGTGCCGACCGGCGGTGCCGCGCTGATGGCC
Source organism: Candidatus Margulisiibacteriota bacterium (assembly GCA_035541735.1). Classification (GTDB taxonomy): domain Bacteria; phylum Desulfobacterota; class Binatia; order HRBIN30; family HRBIN30; genus DATKMS01. The sequence continues at coordinate 5,003 of DATKMS010000387.1, read as the reverse complement.
TGCGAGGCGCTCAAGGTCTGGTACCCGGTGAAGGCGGGCGTCCTGCGGCGCACGGTGGACTACGTGCGCGCCGTCGACGGCGTGCGCCTCGACGTGCACGAGGGGGAGACCGTCGGCATCGTTGGTGAGAGTGGCTCCGGGAAGACGACGCTCGGCCTGGCGCTGCTGCGATTGATCTCCAGCCAGGGGACGATCGAGTTCCACGGGCGGGCCATTCAAGCGGCGCGCGCCCGCAGTCTGCGCCCGCTGCGCCGCGACATGCAGGTCGTCTTCCAAGACCCGTACAGCTCGTTGAGCCCGCGGTTGTCCATCGGCCAGATCATCGAGGAGGGCTTGCTCGTGCACACGCTCGGCGGCACCGCGGCGGAGCGCGCGCAATTGATCATTGCTGCACTCGAAGAGGTCGGCCTGGATCCCGACACGCGATACCGTTACCCGCACGAGTTCTCCGGCGGCCAGCGCCAGCGCGTGGCCATCGCCCGTGCCATGGTGTTGCAGCCCAAGTTCGTCGTGCTCGACGAGCCCACGTCGGCGCTGGATGTGTCCGTGCAAGCGCAGATCGTCGACCTGCTCCGCGCGCTGCAGGAGAAGCACCGGGTTGCGTACCTGTTCATCAGCCATGACCTGCGGGTGGTGCGTGCCATGAGCCACAAGGTGCTGGTCATGCGCCGCGGCGTGGTCGTGGAACAGGGACTGACCGAGGAGATCTTCAACCGACCGCGCGAAGATTATACCAAGACGCTGCTCGCTGCGGCGTTCAACAGCGAGCCAACGAGGGCCGGTGCCGTGGCGGTGTGACTGGGCCCGTTTCGCTTCATCTGCCAACGCGCTATCTGTGGCTGACGATCCACGGAGGAAGGATGATTGACCTCTACTACTGGCCCACCCCGAACGGCTGGAAGATCTCCATCGCGCTCGAAGAGATGGAGCTGCGGTACAACTTGATTCCCGTGAACATCGGCCGCGGCGAGCAGTTCCAGCCCGAGTTCCTGGCCATCAGCCCGAACAACCGCATGCCGGCGATCGTCGATCACGACCCGATCGGCGGCGGCGCGCCGCTGGCGATCTTCGAGTCGGGGGCGATCCTGCTCTATCTCGCCGAGAAGACCGGGAAGTTCCTGCCGCGTGACGTGCGCGGGCGCTATCAAGTAACCCAATGGCTCATGTGGCAGATGGGCGGATTAGGACCCATGGGCGGGCAGGTCGGGCACTTCCGACTCTACGCACCAGAGCCGATTCCGTATGCGATCGAGCGCTACACCAATGAGGTGAATCGTCTCTACGGCGTGCTCGACGCGCAGCTTGCCGGCCAGGAGTACATCTGCGGCGACTACTCCATCGCCGACATGGCGTGCTGGCCGTGGATCGTCCCACACGAACGCCATGGCCAACACATCGAGGAGTTCTCCAACCTCAAGCGTTGGTACGACCTGATGAAGACGCGCCCGGGCGTGCGCCGTGGCTTCGACGTCGGCAAGGAGATCCGCCAGCAAGCAATGCAGGGCATGGACGAGGAAGCGCGCAATATCCTCTTTGGGCAGCGCGCCAGGAGGTAGGCGATGGCAAGCGATAAGGTCCGCTACGAAGTACGCGACAACGTCGCCGTTGTCACGTTGGACGATGGCAAGGCCAACGCGTTGTCGCACGAGGTGATCGATGCGGTCCGTGCGGCACTGGACCGCGCCGAGCGCGAGGCACGTGCCGTGTTGCTCACCGGGCGGGAGAAACGCCTGTCGGGCGGCTTCGACCTTGGCGTCATGACCAGCGGTCCGGAAGCCGCGCGGAACCTGGTGACCGCGGGTGCCGAGCTGATGTTGCGCCTGTATACCTTCCCCCGCCCCGTTGTCGTGGCCTGCAGCGGACACGCCCTGGCCGCCGGGGCGATTCTCTTGCTGGTTGCCGACGCACGCATCGGCGCCGAGGGCGAGTTCAAGATCGGGCTCAACGAAGTGGCCATCCAGCTGACGCTGCCGATCTTCGCCATGGAACTGGCGCGTGATCGCCTTTCGAAGCGCCACTTCTCCGCGGCCGTGACACAGGCACGTATCTTCGACCCGGTCACGGCGAAGGACGCCGGGTACCTGGACGTTACAGTCCAGCCGGCTGCACTACTCGACACTGCACTCGATAGCGCACGGCGTTTGGCGGCGCTGCCCGATCCCGCCTTTCGCGACACCAAACAACGCGAACGCGCGGCCACGGTGAAGCTGATTCGTGACACGCTCGCCGACGACATGCGGCACCTGACGGGCGTGCCCCCCGCATAGCACCAACGTGGTTTGCACTTTGGCGGCGACCAGCGCTAAAGAAGGCCCGCTGTGCTCAACCGATCAGCGAAGGGAGGGTCGCGATGGTGAAGAACGTGGCGCGTGTGTGGAGGGTGGGAGCCGTTGCGCTCGCCGCGGTGCTGCTATGGACCGGAACCGGGCGCATAGCGCATGCGATGACGGCGGCGGAAGCGGGGAAGATGTATTACCGGCAGTACTGCGCCAGCTGTCACGGTGCGAGCGGAAAGGGCGATGGGCCGCTGTCCATGCAGCTGAAGACGAAGACGCCAGACCTCACCCAGCTGGCCAAGAAGAGCGGCGGCAAGTTTCCGTACATGGAGGTTCTCGACATCATCGACGGCACCAACCCCCTCCCGTCTCACGGGGGCAAAGAGATGCCTGCGTGGGGCGAGACGTTCCAATCGGACGTTGGTGGCGACACGATGCAACAGGCGGCGGTACGTGGCCGGCTGATGTTGCTCACCGACTACATCCGCTCGATCCAGGAAAAGTAGGCCGCCGCCATGTCACCGCGCTATCGCATCTTCGGCAACGAGCTGTCGCCCTATTCCGTAAAGGTGCGCTCGTACTTCCGCTACAAGCAGATCCCGCACGAGTGGATCGTCCGCGACCCGAGCAATCAGGAAGAGTTCCAGCGCTACGCCAAGCTGCCCCTGATCCCGTTGGTGGTCACGCCCGACGGCCAGGGGCTGCAAGACTCGACGCCGATCATCGAGCACCTCGAGAGCTTGTATCCGCAGCCGTCGATTCATCCGTCCGATCCGGCGCTGGCGTTCATCTCGGCGCTGATCGAGGAATACGCCGACGAATGGGGCAACAAGCCGATGTTCCACTATCGCTGGTTTTACGAAGCCGACCAGGAGTCGGCCGCCGAGCGCCTGGCGCGCAGCATGATGCCGGGGGTCGATCTGCAGAGCGCGTGCGCGATGATCAAGGAGCGCATGGTCCCGCGGCTCAAATTCGTCGGCTCATCACCCGAGACCAAGGACCTGATCGAGGATTCATACAAGCGGCAGTTGGCGATCCTCGACCGCCATCTCGCGCGCCGCACCTACCTGTTCGGCAACCGGCCGGCCTTTGCCGACCTCGGCATGTATGCCCAGCTCTACCAATGCTCCACCGACCCGACGCCGGCGGCGCTCATGCGCAACACGGCGCCGCACGTGGCCAAATGGATTCAGGAGATGCTGGGCCCGCGCGCCGAAGGTGAGTTCGAGACGTGGGAGACGCTTGGGCCGACATTGATGCCACTGCTCAAAGACGAGGTCGCCGGCATCTTCTTCCCGTGGAGCGTGGCCAACGCGCAGGCCTTGGCCGCGGGGCAGAAGGAATTCTCGATGACCTTGGCGGGCAAGCCCTACTCGCAGGAGACGCAGAAGTACCACGCGAAATCGCTCGCAGCCTTGCGGGCGCGCTACGCCGCCGTCGCGGACAAGTCGCGGCTTGATCCGATCCTCAAGGAAGCCGGCTGCTACACCTGGCTGCAGTAGGGGCATAGCGCGCTATGCCCCTACGTCCGCCGCGCCACGCGGGCGCTGCCTAACTTCTACGCTGCTGCCCACTGGCGCATCAAACCAACGGCCGCGCATCCATCGTTGCGTCCGCTCGCCTGGATGATTGCTGGTTCGCGGCGCTGGCACCAGGGTTGCCAGAGCGCACGGTGTGGAGGATCAGGCGCATGGCCAACGCTTGGTACGAGCGGCTGTCGATGTTGGATTGTTCATTCCTCGTGTTCGAGGGCCCACAGACGTACATGCACATCGCGGCAACAACGATCTTCGAAGCCGGCCCGCTGGCGACGCCTGACGGCGGCATCGATCTCGGTCGGATCCGCAGCTACTTCGCAGCACGGCTGCCGTTGCTGCCGCGCTATCGTCAGCGTCTCGCGTATACCCCGATAGAGGGACACCCGGTGTGGGTGGACGACGACGGCTTCGACCTGCCGTACCACGTGCGCCACAGCAGCCTGCCGCGGCCGGGCAGCGAGACACAGCTGCGTGAGCTGTGTGCCCGCTTGCTGGAGCGGCCGCTGAACCGTAGCAAGCCGCTGTGGGAGGCGTGGGTCATCGAGGGCCTGGCTGGCGGGCGCTTCGCGTTGCTCCTCAAGGTGCATCACTGCATGGTGGACGGCCTCGCCGGCGTCGAGTTGCTGGGGGCGCTGCTCAGTCCGACTGCGGAGGTGCAGTGGGACGATCCGCCCGCATGGACACCACGTCCGGCTCCCGGCGGCTTCGAACTGCTGCGCGACGAGGTTGGCCGGCGCGCGAAGCTGCCGCTGGACCTGCTGCGCGCATTGGGCAGCACACCGCGCGCCGCCGGTTCGGCGACGTCGACGATCGTCGATCGAATCACGGCGACCTGGAGGCTGGTGCGCGACGGCGTGCGCCGTCCTGCAGCAACGCCATTGAATCGGCCGATCGGGGCGCATCGGCGTTTCCACTGGGTGACGCTCGACCTCGACGACGTGAAGGCAGTGAAGAACCGGCTCGGCGGGACCGTGAACGATGTTGTGCTCGCCACGGTGTCGGGGGCCATACGCCGCTTCTTGCTGCATCGGCAGGTGAGCCTCTTCGGCCTCGACTTCCGCGTGGCGGTCCCGGTCAGTGTGCGCTCGGAGGAGGAACGCGGCCTGCCGGGAAACCGGGTGTCGGTGTGGATCATGCCGCTGTGCGTACAGGAGCGCTATCCCGTGCGCCGCCTGCGAGCCGTGCATGC
>DATKMS010000386.1:0-4561 GCA_035541735.1 Candidatus Margulisiibacteriota bacterium | reverse complement strand
CGTCGATCTCCAGGATCGGCAGCTTGCCGGCCGGATTCTTCTCGCGAATCAGCGGCACCTCGGCGAGCGGCCACTCGCAAATGGTGAACGGGATCTTCTTGTAGCGCAGCACGCGCCGGATCTTGTCGCAGAAGGGCGACGCGGCGAATTGGCTGAGGGTGATCATCGAGCCGTCTGTCACACCGCCAGCTTCTCGCTCGATTCCTTCGCCTTCCAGAAGAGCATCTCGGCGCCCTGCTCGAAGAACTGGAAGCGCTGGTCCTTCGTCTGACCCAGGTGGTAGCGGTGGTAGATCTGCTGCAACACGACGGCGATCTTGTAGATGCCGAAGACGTAGTAGTAGGGCACGTTGCTGATGTCGATGCCGCGGCGCTGGCCATAGCGCTGCACCGCTTCGCGGCGCGTCAGGAAGCCGGGGGTGTTGGACGGCATGCCAACCTGCCCTTGCCCCGGGTTACCCTCGCTCTCCTCGATCCAGGCGGACAGCAGCGTGCCGAGGTCGGCGAACGGATCGCCGATGGTGCACATGTCCCAATCGAAGACGGCCTCGCAGCGCCCGGGGTCGTTGGCGTCGAGCATCATGTTGTCGAGCCGCCAGTCGTTGTGCAGCAGGGTCGGCGTCGGCGACGGCGGCAGGTGGTCACGCAGCCACTGTGCCATCTCACCGACGATCGGCACGTCCTTCGTCTTGGCGCGCTCGTAGCGCCCGGTCCAGCCGTCGATCTGGCGGCGCATGAAGCCATCCGGCTTTCCCAACGTCTCCAACCCAACGGCGCGCGGGTCGACGTCGTGCAGGTCGGCGAGGGTGTCGATCAACACTTCGCTGATCTTGCGGTTGACGACCGGGTCCGTACCGCCGCCCCACTGCGGCGGCACGGCACGGCGCACGACGATGCCACGCCGGCGCTCCATGATGAAGAACGGCGCGCCGATGATGGCAGGGTCTTCACAGAAGAGATAGGCGCGCGGCGCGCAGCGATAGCCCTGGTAGAGCACCGAGAGCACGCGGTACTCGCGGCCCATGTCGTGCGACGACGGCGCCACCGGCCCGAGCGGCGGGCGGCGCAGCACGTACTCCGCGTCACCGTAGCGCAACAGATAGGTGAGATTGGCGTGGCCGCCGGCGAACTGCACCACCTCCAGGGCGCGCTCCGAATGCGGCAGCTTGCCCTTCAAATATTCAGCCAGCCGCGCGTGATCGAAGTCTTCACCTTCGCGGATGGGAATGGTTTCGGGGGCATCGCTCGCCGGCGCAAGGTTCAAGTCGGCCATATCATGGGTCCTTGGTCTCTGGTCCTTGGGGTCTCTCGTCCCTGGTTTCTGGTTACCCAGCGACTGGTCACTGATCACTGATTACTCGCTCAGCGATCACTCTCTCTACCCTTCATCGCATAAATGCGGGTGATTTCGATGTCCAGCGCGACAGTGCGGCGCCGTGCTCCGGTAGCGCCAGGGCGCGTCTCACGCAGGCTGTTCGGGACCTCACGGGCGCGGCCGTAGACGATGGCGGCAGCGCCGTGCGGTCCCCAGGTGGTCAGCGCGACGCGGGCGTTATCGCGCAGGTCGCGGCGGCGCACCGCGTTTTCGTAGATGGTCGAGCGCAAGCGGCCGTTGACGAACTCGGCGTGTACCGGGGCGATGTGCGGCGCGCCGTCCTTGCCGACGGTTGCCATTGCCTTGAGGCGCGAGCCGTTCCAGAAGGTCACGAACTCCAACGCGGTCATCCGCCGCTCGGGCCGTTCGAACGTATCGCGCACGGCATGCCCCGCACTGCCGCGGCTGCGATCGAGCACGCTCTGTATCGGCTGCAGGAGGTCGGCAGGCCAGTTCGCGGGCTCGCGTTCGTCGGGAGTGGCGCCGGCGACAATCGGTTGCCGGCAGCGACCGGCGGTTTCAGAGGGTGTCTCAAAGCCCGGCGGTTCGTGCCACGGTGTCGCCGTGGCATCAAATTCCACGGCTGAGTCGTTCGAAGCCCGCTGAAGGGGCTGGCCGCCCTCTCCGATCTGCGCTTGCAGCCCCCTTGGTGGGCTTTGCTGCGACTCAGCCGGGCGATTTGATCGCCCGGACCCCCGGCGCGGGAGTTTTGAGACAGCCTCTTCAAGGTGGGGCTTCGCGGCCATACGCGTCAGTGCCCGCAAGTTTGCCGCGGACAGAGGAGAAGAACAAGCAGCGTGGTTGGCTCCGACCTGCGCAGCTCAACTCTGAGCCGATGCGAAGTCGATTGCTGTCAGTTTGCGCGACGCCACCACCGACAGGAGTTGCGCGATGCGGCCGTCCGCGCCAATCCCGCACTGCAGTACGAAACGTGGCGGTTCACCGGGTCGCCCATTGGTGAACTCGCCGACGACCGCCGGCAGGCCATTGATCATCCGCAAGGCGAGACGCGCGTTCATCTGCCGCCGGTAGCAGATGTTGTAGTGGAAGCGCGCGACGCGTGGCGGACCGCAGATCACCTTGCGCGCCGCGTGGAACTCGCCGGCGCCGTCGTTGACCGCACGCACCGAGTCGGCCAGCAACGCTTCCATCGCCTTGACGTCACCGCTGGCCATCGACGCCATGAACTGGCCGAGCGCCATGCGCGTACGTTCCTGCAGTTCCCGCGTCGGCACACAGCGATTGCGGTCATAGTCACGCATGGCAGCGCGGGCGCGGTGGTGCGTCGTCTTGACGTTCGGCTCGGACAGGTCGAGTGCGTCGGCAGTGTCGCGCACCGAGTAGTCGAACACGTCACGCAGCAACAACACAGCGCGCTGCTGCGGCGTCAGCGCTTCCAGCGCCAGCAAGAAGGCGTAGGAGACGCTTTCGAGCAGATCGTAGCGCCCCTCCGTCGTGCGCTGCCCGTCCACGACCGGCTCGTACGCCGGCGGCGACTCCTCGTCGCCGGTCTCGATCGGGGACGGCAGCCACGGGCCGACGTAGACGCGGCGCTTGCGGCGGCGCAGCAGATCGCGCCCCAGGTTCACGGCGACACGCACCAGCCACGGACGCCACGGTTCGTCCGTGCGTACCGGCGGCCGTTCCAGAGCGCGCACGAAGGTCTCCTGCACGAGATCGTCGGCATCGGCGGCGCTTCCCGTGAGCCGGTAGCACAGGCCCCACAGGAAGCGCTCGTGCGCGCGAAAGGCGTCCGCGTATACGGCGCTTGGAACTGTGGCCACGCTGGGCACCGCTGTTCACACGTTGCCACGCCGCCGTCAAGCAGCGGCTGCGGCCTGCCGCAGCGGCGCACGCGCAATGAGTCGCGCTGCCTGTTTGGCGCTCGCCAGGCTGGCGTCCGCCAGCAATCCCTGCGGACCGACCCAGTCGCCCACGACGTACAGGTTGGCGACGTTCGGTACTGCCGGCCCCGGGCGGCCCGCGGTCCCGCCTTGCGCGGCGGTCACCAGCGCGTGGTAGACGGTCATGCTCGGGAGAAAACGCCGGTCGACCACCGCTTCCCGCCAACCAGGCTGGATGAGGTCAAGCACGCCTTCGAGCTGTCGCTCGTCGAACTTCGCGTCGGGAGACACGTCGGGGTCGAGGTACTTGGCAACGTGAATCGTCGCGCCACCGGCAGGCGCCAACTTGGCCACCGCGGAATGGACCGACAGGTACAGCGGCTGGTCGATGCCGAGCGCAAATGTGGCGCGCGGCCGCGGCAGACGTGACAACGCCACGTCGAGGCACGCGGCCCTGATGGGAATTGCCGTGTCGGCCCACTCGCGCACGCACGCGCCGTGGTCTGCCGGCACCAACTCCGCGGCGTCCGCCGGACTCGTAGCAATGACCACCGCGCCGGTTCGGAACACCGTGCCATCAGCGAGACGCAAGCCGCGCACCGATGCGTCGCAGTCAATCGCTTCCACGCGGCTGCCCGTGACGATGCGTACGCCAGCAGCCAGCGCGGCGTTTCGCAGTCCCTCGACGAGCGTCTGCCAGCCGCCATCCACGTAGAGCACGTTGCTCTTGAGAGCGGTTTGCAGCTGCTCGACCGCGTTGCCGGCGCTCTGGCGCTGCGGCGCGTTGGCGTACGTTGAGACCCTGATCAATGCTTGCACCAGACGGCGCACGTCGGGCTGGCGAATCGCCGTGTCCAGCCATTGCCGTACGGTCATACGCTGCAACGCACCGGCGTCGATCTTCGGCAACGTGCTGAGCAGCCGCGCGGTCTCGAGCTTTCCGGGCAGACGGAGCACGCCGGTGGTGACCAACGAAACGAAACCACCCGGGAGCGCGTGCTTCATGCCGTTGTCGACGGCATAGCCGCCCGACGCGCTCGGCACGCCGCCGCTGAATTTGACGCCGAGTTCCTGCAGGATTTTGATCCCCGCCGCGCCACGGTAGAGCGCGTGCGGGCCAATATTGAAGCGGAAATCGTCCTTGACGTGCGTGGCGGCACGCCCGCCGGGCGTGCGCGACTTCTCGAAGAGCGTCACGTTGCGGCCCGTGCGCCCCAGGTACGTCGCGGCCGCCAGCCCGGCCAGGCCGCCACCCACCACTGCGACATCGGTCGTTGCCATCTGCGTCATGTCATCTCCCTCCTGTCCAACAGCACGTTCGAGGGCGGCGAAAGGTTACAGCG
>DATKMS010000385.1:0-6346 GCA_035541735.1 Candidatus Margulisiibacteriota bacterium | reverse complement strand
TGGCAGGGTGTCGACCTCGATGCGCTGCTTGCCAACCGCGCCGGCAGCGTCCCGCTCCTCGACAGCGCGACGCACTACTTCATCGCCGCGACCATCACCCGTGATCGCCGCCATCCCCTCGGAATCGCAGTCGGCGACCTGCTCGTTCGCGAAACCAGCGCGTATGGGCGAGGACGGCTGCGGCGCATCGCCTTCCCGCTCGAGCACGGTCGCCACTTTGGTCCGATGAACCACTTCGAACTGCTCAACCATCCCGATGTGTACGAGCAGATGCGGCGCTGGCTCATGCGGCCCCGTACGCAATAGATCTGCGGTACTAGGACCTGCGGTCGGCGTGATTTCTATGGTCCGCTCCCCGATGGGTCGCTGCAGGCTTCCAAGTCCGACAGGCTGCTAGGCGTGCGCCGCTGCTGGCATCGGTGCCGGGTTTCCCGTCAGCACGACTCGGTCGACAACGTTGAGGAGGTCGCGCGCGGCAACCGGCTTGCGCAGGAAGGCGTCTGCGCCCAGCCCGACGGCGAGACGCTCGACAGCCGACTCGGGCCAATCGGCGACGACGATCACGCGTGGCTGGGTTGGGAGGATGCGGGTTTCGAACCGGCCGCGTAGACGACGCAGGACCTCGAGGCCCTTTGTGTCGGGGAAGGTCAAATCGAGCACCACGACAGCGGCCCCTTCGCAGCAGATGATGTCACATGCTTCCAAGGGGCTGGCGACTGAGAGGACGTTCATGTTGCGGGCATAGAGCAGCGTTCGCGCAATCCTTCGGGCGTTCGCATCCTGGCCGACGATCAGTGCCGTGTCCTTCATTGTCGATCACTCCGCATCCGCGTGCTCGCGTCGTCCACACGCCATCGTGTTGCCGCTTGTGTGGGGCGGCTGCGAATGATGCTACCGGCCCAGTGTTGCTCTGTTGTGACGCCGGCGTGATCGTTTGGTTGAGAGGGGTCTCTCGTTCTCCGAGCAGCGCTGAGAACGCTTGCGAGCCCGTTCTACCGGCTAGTGGAAGAAATGCCCGCCGTTGACGTCGAGCGCCTGACCGGTGATCGCACGCGACAGGTCCGACGCGAAGAAGACGACGGCGTCGGCAATCTCCTCGGACGTCGGAATGTGATGCAGCGCGGTCCGGGCGGTGATGTCGGCGTGGACTTCCTCGTAGGTGCGGTTCTGTTGCTTGGCGAGGTACCGGAAGAACCCAGCCAGCTTGTCGCTCCAGATATAGCCCGGCACGACCGAGTTGACGCGGATCTTGTACTTGCCGACTTCCCTCGCCAGCGTCTGCGCCGCACCCATCAGCGCTCCTTTGGAAGCGGTGTAGGCCCCCATGCCCGGCTCGATGATGCGTGTGGACATCGAATTGATGAAGACGATCGAGCCACCAGCCTGGGCTTTCATGTGTGGGATGACGAGCTGCGATAGCTGCAGCGAGCCGAAGACGTTGACGTCGAACACCTGACGCCAGTACGCCATCGTGGCCGCTTCGATCTCTGGCTCGACACCGCCCTTGAAGGCGTTGTTCACGAGTATGTCGATGCGACCGAACTCGGCCATCGCAGCGTCGACGAGACGTGTGCAGTCTTCCGCATTCGCAATGTCGGTGGGCACACTCAACGCCTTGCGGTCGAGCGCCTGCACGTCCTTGGCAACCGGTTCGAGGTTCTGCGGCGAGCGCGCCGCGAGCACGACGTGCGCGCCCTCGCGCGCGCAGGCCACGGAGATGTCTCGACCCATGCCGGGGCCGATACCGGAGACGATGGCGACGCGGTTTTCGAGCAACATGGCCTTCCTCAGTCGTTCAACAACGGCGCCACTACGCTTCCAAAGGCGTTGATCTGATCGACCAGCTCGTCGCATGAGCGGCTGCGGAAGCGGACGCCGCAGTGGCTGACACCCATTGTCTTCATCTCGCGCAGCGGGGCGGCGAGTGCGTCGCCTGAGCCGGTGCGTGTGTTTGGCGGCACCGCGAACGTCGGCGTGCCGACGTACATCCATGGGGCGTTCATGCCCATCTCGATCGGCGCAGCGCCCCGCACCTTGACGCGATGGGTGCGGATGATCTCGATCGCCGCCGGCATACCCATCTCCGGGACGCCTTGCGGCAGCCAACCGTCGCCGCGCTCGGCAGCGCGGCGGAGCGCCGGCCTGGTGGAACCGCCCACCCAGATCGGCGGGCGTGGCTGCTGGACCGGGCGCGGTCGCTGGCCCATGTCGCGCACGCTCCACGCCGCGCCGCGGTGACTCGGAAACTCCTCGGTGAATGCCGCAGCGATCACGTCGATCGCTTCGTCGAGCAACTTTCCGCGGCGCGCAAAGTCGACACCGAGGGTTTCGAACTCCCCTTTGAGATGCCCGGCGCCGACGCCGAGAATGACGCGGCCGCCCGACAACGCGTCGAGCGTCGCGAAGGCCTTGGCGGTCACCAGCGGATGGCGGTAGGGAACGACGTACACATATGACAGCAAGCGTACGTGCCGTGTGGCGGCCGCAAGAAAGCCGAGCGTCGCAACGGTGTCGTACCACACAGTCGACATCGCCGTGGCCTGGGCGCGCGGCACGCAGACGTGATCAGAGACGGCAAGATAGAAGAAGCCGTTGGCGTCGCAGGCCTGCGCGATGCGACGGATCTCGTCGGTGCCCGCTGTAGCTTCCCACGGCGCTGCGAAGACGGTGCTCTGTGCCGTGATCGGCAGCTGCATGCCGTACACCAGCTTGCCCGCGGGGCAGATCTGCACTGCGGCGGCCATTAGACCGATCTGAAGTCCAACATCCAAAGTCCAACGTCCAAGGTCGAAAGTTCAACGACCACGATCTCACCGGTGGAAGCCAACTTTGGACGTTGGACTACTTTTTCAGCGCCGCTTCGCGATACCGCGTCGTGCTGTGCACGCGATCCTTGTCGAAGCGCGGGATGACGTGCCTGCCAAACAGCTCGACCGAGTCGCGCGCCGTCTCTTGCGGCTGGCTCGAGGCGAGGATGCCGAAGATGATCTGGTCGCAGCCGATGTCGGCGTACTTCTGCACGGCCTTGGCGCACTCGTCGGGGTCGCCGACGATGCGCTGGCCGGATTGAATGCGCTCTTCCAGTTGCTCCAGGGTCGGTTCCGGGATCGCCTGTGGCCACTGCGGGATCCCGGCCGGGCGCGGGAAAGTGTCGAGGTACCGGAAGACCAGGCTGGTGTGGTACATGTTGCCCATGTTGCAAGCGAGGCGGCGCGCGGCCTTGCCGTCTTCCATGCACACCAGTTGCGTCACGCAGGCGACGTTGTCATTGACGTAGTCGCCCACCGGGTCGGCGTGCTTGATGTTGTCCTTGTAGACCTTGATCAGCGGCTCGAAATCCTTGGGTGAGCCGAGGCTGAAGCACAGCGCGCCGAGACCGAGCCGCGCCGCTTTTTCGAAGGTCGACGGGCTGCCACACGCCACCCAGAGCGGCGGATGCGGCTGACTGTAGGGCTTGGGCAGCACGTTGCGCTCCGGCATCGAAAAGTACTTGCCGGTGTAGCTGTACTTGTCCGCCCTCCACATCCGCAGAATTTCCGGCAACGCTTCGTCGAACATGGCGCGCGTGGTGTCGCCGTCGGGAATTCCAAATCCCTTGAACTCGGTGCTCGACGAACCGCGGCCAGTGCCGAACTCGAACCGGCCTTCGCTCAGGTGATCCAGCATGGCGACACGTTCGGCGATGCGCGCCGGGTGATTCACTGGCGGGGTGATGTTGTAGATCGCCGAGCCGATGTGGATCTGTTGCGTGCGCGCGGCGACATACGGCAGAAAGATCTCTGATGCTGAGATGTGCGAGTACTCTTCGAGGAAGTGGTGCTCCACCGACCAGACATACTTGAACGCGTGGCGGTCGCAGTGCTCGGCGAGATCGAGCTCGCGCATGAGACGTGAGTGCTCGGCGCCGGCCGGGTCCGCCTCGACCTCGTGGCGCGGGACGTGTGCTTGGACGAACAATCCGAACTCCATTCAGGCTCCCATTCTCTCGTCCAAGGTCCAAAGTCCGACGTCCAACGTCACGGCAACCTAACCTCCGGCTTTCGACCGTTGGACCCCTCCGACTTCGGACCTTGGACACCCGACATTGGACTTACTCCCCCCACCCGCTGACATCCACGCCGAGGGCGCGGATGCCGTCAATGATGCGCTGCGGCCGCATGTAATCGGGGATGCGGTCGTACTGCCACATGCGCGCTTTGCCGGTGCCGGTGATGAACTTGCGGGCTTGCTCCATCGAGAAGAGCACGCCGCGGCGGACGATCTTCTTCTCGTAGGCCAGGGCGTGGTCGCGATCGAGGACGTAGTTCATCGCATCGCACATCGACACGATGTTGGTCTTGCTCCAGTCGCGCGGGCTCATGCTGACATGCACCAGCACCGAGTTGGGCGTGTACGACAAGGTTTCCCCATCCTTGGTGACGACGCTGATCGGTGCGAGGCAGCAGGCGCAGTACGACTCGATGCGCAGCTCCTTGCCGGCGAACGGCGGCATCATGCACATGGCGAGCGCCTCCATCGCGCACCCGGCATAGCAATGGAAGCGGCCATCGATGTAGATCTGTGCCTGGCTCGGGTAGCTCGAGAAGGGCGGCGCCTTGAGCAGATTGAAGTTCTGCGTGTCCTGGTCGACGATGCACATGATGCCCAGGTCGAGCTGCTTGTAGGCTTCCAGGATCTGTTCGCGTGACAGACCGGTCCCCTCGTGGGCGGCGCGCAGGTTCGGGCCGTGGCCGTGGGTGCACCAGTGCTCATAGACGAACTGGCGCAGCTTCAAGGCGTCATCGCTGAAGCGGAACTCCGGGACGTTCTGCGGCATCTCTCCTCCGGTACGGCAAAACGAAGGCTTGTTCGTATCCGTGCCCTTGGGGGATTGTCAATCGGGCCATCGCGTCGGACACGAGCGAAGAGGTCCATCGCCTCGAGGGCAAGATGACACACGACAGTGATGCGACCTCGAGGCGACGGTAGCGGCACGGATTGACGAATGACGTCACGTCGGGGCAATCTGCCGCCCGCACATGGAGCAGCCAGCGCCTGTGTTCCATTCGTTCCATTATGCGGGCCCGTTTCAGACGGGCCGCGCTCTCATTGGCGTGCTGCCATACCTCGCGCTCGTGCTGGTGCTAGGGGCGGTCAAGTCCGCCGCCCTGGCGGTCGGTACACCGGAGGAGGTGAACGTCGGCATGGCTCCAATCCATGCGCAGGTGCCGGGGGTCGGCCTCGACGGATTTGTGGATGTCTCGATCGGCCCAGTCACCGACTTGAGGAATGGGGCGATCAACATCACCTATAACCCCGCCGTTGTCAGCATTACCGCGGCACAATTTGCGTCCGAGTCTACGCCTTCGGGGCTCAGCGGCTGCAGCGGACAGGTCGACTTCAGCGTCTCAGGCCGGGTGACCATCACGTTCAGCTGCGCGACCCCTGCGCACAGCGGCGGATTGGTTGCGGCGATCACCTTCCACGGCGTCGCCAGCGGCGTTAGCGCCCTCAGCTTCAGTGACACGCCCTCCATACCGTTCGGCTGCCTGCTCAACGACCCCTGTGGGACGCAGCCCCCGCGGACCTGCACTGAGATCGACTGCACGACCACCGACGCGACGATCGCCGTCGCCGGGGGCATCTCCCTGACGCCCACGCCGACCGTGACGCCCACGGCAACCGACACCCCACCGCCGCCACCGACCGTCACACCTACGGCGACAGTGGCGCCAGCCAACACACCCACGCCGACCTCGGTAGCCACGGCGACGGCTACTCCAAACCCGACGTCGACGCCTACAAGGACATCGATGCAACTATCGACGACCACTGCGACACCGTCTCACACCCCGACCGGCACTCCGACCGCGAAGACGACCGCTGCGCCGACAGCGACTCCAACGCCAACAGCTTCCCCCGTGCGCTGTCTGGGTGATTGCGACAATGACGGCCAGGTCGCCATCAATGAAGTCATCGTCATGGTGAACATCGCCCTTGGGACGGTACCGTGCTGCACGTCTTGTGGAGCAGCCGACCCGAACAGCACGGGCACGGTCATCGTCACCCAGATCATCGCCGCCGTGAACAACGCCTTGGCTGGCTGTCCAAGCGGATAGCACCTGCGCGGCGATCGGGGCGCTGTACAGGATCTTTGGGCCGCAAGCCCGAGCTTCGGCGGACCTCCGCAGTTCTACACTCTGCCGGGGGCCAACTTCGGTACCGCGTTGATTCCGGGTGAGGGCCCATTGGTTACTGTCAGGTAGCGCTGGCAGACAAGCGTTCTTTGCATTGCCGATCTCGGGAAGCGACGCGCTGCTGGGCGAAGCCAGTTGCCACGGCAGGTGAGCCGGATCAGACGCCTTCA
>DATKMS010000384.1:0-3043 GCA_035541735.1 Candidatus Margulisiibacteriota bacterium | reverse complement strand
TGGCCGGTCAGACGATCGGTGCCGCAGAGAAAGGCCCGGCGCACGCAGCGGCTGATGCAGTGGTAGTAGGGCGTGGCGTGGATGTCGATCTGCGTATGGCGCGGATGCGGCATATGGAGCATAGTGTACAGTGTCACACATGCGTATCAAGTCACGTTAATATTGCACAACGGCACTCTGTATGTCGTCCCCAAGCATGGGTGTCTCAGACCCTCCTCAGACCCTCCTTCCGCCAGCCGGCTATACGCGGCCGAAGCACTATGCGTGGGCTGACCTCTTACAGCGGACGTTCGCCATCGACGTTCTCGCCTGCCCCGACTGCGGCGGCCGGTTGCGGTTCCTGGCGACGATTGAGGATCGGGCCGTGGTCGAGAAGATCTTGCGACACCTGGACTTGCCGATCGATCCCCCCACGCCCACACCCGCGCGTGTGTCAGGTTGGCTCGCCGGGTTCGAGCCGCCCGCCGGCTGGGTCACTGAGTGACCCGCCTGGGCCGGTGTACGCGCCGCGAGGGGCCGCAACGGCCCGCTGGCGGCTGAGCGGGCGCCAACAGCCATCCCGTGTCCAATCAGTGTCGAACGTGGGCTTGCCGGGCCCTGCCCTCATGCCGGTCATCATGCCGTGCCGGCCGTCCGGGGCGCTTGACAGCCGGTTTGTCCGCGCCGTATACGGGTAGCCTCTGAGGTGTCCAGGAAGCGCGGAGGGTTTGGGCAACGTCTGATACTTGGCGATTATTTCAATTAGCCCGTTTAGCCCGTTTATGCGGACTATCCGCGTCGCAACGCGCTTGCGGCCAGCAGGATGAACACGAACGGCGCGTCGTTTCGACGATCGTTCCGCAGACGTCGCATTTCAGGCGTCTGCAACGTTCGGGGCGCTCGCACCTTTCCTTGCCGGGACGACTGTGATCTGGTTACCGCCAACCGTGCCGATCCCGATCGTCATCCGCTGCGCCAGTCTCCTGATCACCGTCGCGCTGTGCGTCGCCTGGCGGCACGCACCCAACACGTTCGCGTGGAGTACCTACAGCCTCGGCTTCGCTCACTACCTCCTGGCTCTACGGTATTCGACAGGACAGGTACGCCAGGCGCTGCAGACGGTGCCGCAGGTTCTCTTCCTCCTCGGTCTCGCGCTGTTCGCCGGCGCACTCTACGCCGGTGACTTTCCGCTGGTGGCATATTTCGGGTTGCACCACGCGCTGAACGAAGCCTACCTTCGGCGTGGGCAGGCGCTGCCTGCGCCGGGCGCGCGTCAGCGTTTCCGCGCCGCCGCGGTTGCCGTGCAGGCCGTGGCTTACGTGACGGTGCTGCGCTCGTCGCGGGAGTTCTCGTGGGTGGATGCGCGGTGGCTCGCTGTCGCCCTTGGGGTGGCGCTCGGTCTGTTCCTGCGCGAGCTATCCAGGCTGCAGCCGAGGCTGTCCCTGCGGCAGGGGGTTGATCTGTGTCCCAGCGAAGTAACGGCGTTGCTGCTGGTCGCCGTGTCGCTCTTCGTTCGCGTCAGCTTTCTGCAAGCGGTCCTGTACCACTTCGTGCTGTGGGCGCTGTTGCCCTTCGACTCGATTCGTAGGCGCGGCCGTTTGGCGCTGGGCGAGTACGTCGGCGTGTCCGCGGCGGTGCTGGGGGCGTTGGTGCTGCTGTCGCCGCTCGGGCCGGCGTTCACGCGGATCAACGCGATCACGTTCTCGCAGCAGTTCCTGTTCTGGTCGTACGCACACATCACTCTGTCCTTCGCCCTGTCCGATGCGCACCCCGCGTGGATGGTCCACCTGTTTCGCGGCTCGGTGTCGGAGGCAGTCTCTCCGCCGGCGCTGGTGTCGACCTGAGTACGCAGCGCTTGCTGTCGGGTTACCGATGCGTTGGTGGGAAGGACTGTCAGGCTCGCCGGCGGCGGTAGAGAAGCACCACGCCGACGGCGGTCAGTAGCGCGGCGCAGGCCCCTAAGGTGCGGGACGACACCGCTGGCGCCAGCCTCGAATTCGCTGGGAAGCAGCCCGCAAGCGCCCATTCGCCCGGCGCGGTTTCGGTGCCGGGGCGGCAATCCGTGCCGCGTGCGGCGCCGCTCACGAAGGCAAGCTGGGCGGCCTGATGGTCTATTGAATCGGGCGCGGTATCGACGAACATCACCGTGTCGGTCGCCCCCGCGGCAAGCGGGTCCAACTCACACATGGCAAGGAAGCCGCTCGGACCATTGGAGGTTGTGCTGCACATTCCCGACTGCAACTGTGATAGTTGCGAGCTCGCCTGGGACATTTCGGCTTGCGCCCGCGCCATTAACTGGTTTGCGGTGTCTGCTCCGACCGCGTCCCCCAAGATTCGCATGAGGCAAGTCTCGTCTGTGCACATCCGGACCGCGTTGCAGATCGCCGCCGGGGGGGCGCTGAGGTCGGGATCGAACCCAACGATGAATGCGATCGGTGGGCTGTTGCTCGGAAAGGGTGGGGGAAGTTTGACGTCGTCTGCGGTTGCGCAGGCCGTATCGTTGCGGACGGTGAGCGTCCACTTCACCGACTGCCCAGAGTTGGCTGGGTCTGGATCGGCGTGCAGGCCGACGCTGAAACCGGAACCGCATCCGGTACAGAGGCCGAGCACCACCGCCAGTGACGCAAGCGTACCGAATCGCTTCAAGAGCGTTCCTCCCCCAACAATGGCGCACGCGATACCAGGCCCAGTGTGAGTTGTCAAATCAACCGAAGGTGCAGGCGGCGCAGCGGCCTCGTAAGGCGAAGCGTGCTACGCTTGCCGCCGTCCGATGCTCGTTCTGGAATTCCCCGACCCACGCAGCGCCAATTCGGAGGGTGTCGTCGCCATCGGCGGCGACTTGCATCCCGACTCGCTGCTGCTCGCCTACCGTCAGGGCATCTTCCCGTGGCCGGTCGAGGGACTGCACCATCGAGGATCGCGTGAGCCAGTGCTGACTGTGGATGCCCAGCCGCTCCAGCACCCGCCGGCTCGCGTCCGGCAGCCGCGCCGTCGGCTCCACGCTGCGCAACGCGGCACCCGTCGCGGTCAGCAACTCGATATAGGCTGGGAGGTCCAGCGGCAG